>JANOVW010000357.1:0-2306 GCA_031417575.1 Rhodoferax sp.
TCCGAGAAGGTATAGCCGTAAACGTGGCTTTCGGAGTCGCAACGGGCGCCGGGGTAGCGGTTCCAGTGCCAGGTGCCCCCGACATCGTTGCCGGCCTCGAGAACCTGCACGTTCAAGCCCAGGCGGTCACGCAAGCAGAGCAGTTGGTACATGCCGGCAAGACCGGCCCCAATCACCAGGGCGTCAAAGTGGGTTGTTTCGGCAGAGGGGCGTACGCGGGGTTCAAAGGTAGTCACGGGAAGGAAGCCTTTCGCAGATTGAAATGTCACCAGTACTTCGGGATACTAAAAAGAAGGGTCGTGAGTGTCAAGGCTGACAAACTGACTGGGCCTTGCCCCGCCAACATGAGCCCTGGGCGAACGCAGGCATGCGCTGTTACCATGATTTCGGGAGGCTACGCGCCATGAACAATATTCGAACCAGCACTCAGACAAGCAGATTTGCAGCCATATCTGTGGCAACCCCCGCGCCAGTTGGTGTTGGTATTTTCTTTGTGCTGGTTGGCAGCCTGTTGACGGGCTGTGGTGGTGGTTCTGGCGCAGATGTTTCCACGGTCAACGTGATCCGTTCAGACGGAAGTTCAGTTGCCGTTACAGCGGTATCGCCACCATCAGCGGTTGTGCCCGAGCGGGTCACCATTCCTGTATACAAGGCGTTACGCGCTTCTGTGGTCACCGTCACCGGCGGCGCGGTGCCCGATGCGGCAACACTGGCAGGGTTGACCACAGCCAACCAGCGTTTTGCCGCCGCGCAGGTGCAGGCCGATCTTTCAGCAGAAGCCAATGCCCTGGTGGTGCCTCCATTAACCCAAGCCGTTTTGCGCAGCCTGGCTTCGGCTGCCAGTGGCGACACGCTGGGGCAAATTACGAGCCTCTTTGAGGTGACCGCTTCGCCCACCATCGCCGCGTATCAAACTGACCGTGTGGCCAGCCAATGGTGGGCCGACAAGGGGTTTCGCCTGCGCACCGCCTTTCTGGCTGCAACTGATACCTTGGGGCCGTTTCCAAGATTGGCCCAATGGGCAGCCGACGAGGCCGGGTTCAGCGATGGCAGCGCGGCGGCAGTGCCGGCGCTGGCGAATTTTCTGGACAACCAGAACCGGGCGGCGGTGAGCCATTCGTTGGCCGGCGTTGCAAACTGGCCAGCCGTCACGGCGTTCAATGGCGTTTTTGACACCGCCAACGCACCCGACGATTTGCGCCGCATGCCGATGGTGAAGATCACACAAGGTGTTGAGCGTTTGGTGGGCGTTGATTTCACAGCCGACGCGCTGGCGGTGGGCGATTTGCGGTTGATGACGATCCGCCCTGCCGGTGGCAAGCTGGCTGATTTTTCGGCGGATCAACTGGCTTTGGCGTTGGCGCAATCGGCGCAATTGCGCTTGCCCGGTGCGGCCATCACTTCTCCCGGCGAGATGGTGCTGCCCAAGCTCACCACCGGATTGCCGTTTGTGGCCGATGCGCCGCTCAGGCGGGCGGGTGTCAATTTGGCCTATGACGAAATCAACGCCAATCTGCGGAATCTGGATGGTGTGGGTGGCACCTATGCCATTACTTCGGCGAATGGCGCAACACTTTCAATTGCCGAGAGGGGATTGAACTTGGATGCCGTGTTGGGGCTCAGTTTCCGGTTCAGCACCAAAAACGTGTTTGGCCCCGGTTTCAGTTCGGGGAGCAGTGTGACCCAGGTGAATTTCCCGTTTCTGTGCGTCGGCACAGCCATATGGCCCCCGTTCGATCTACGCAGCTTCTTTCTGGTGCTCATGGACGCCCGGCACTGGGTCGTCTGCATGGCGGCCATTCACGTACTGGCAGGCGATCCGGTGGAGCCGACCTGTATTCCCGCCGTAACCGAAACCGTGGCTGAATAGAAAAACCACGCGATCGCCCCCGATCAGTGCCCCAAAACCAAAGTTTGTTAGCATTTGCTCCGTCGGGTTGGAAGCGGTCAATGGCAAGGGCACTTCTGGTGGCGCACGAAGGGAAATTGCCCTTGGTACCATCCACACACGGTGCGCTTCATGCGGGTCACCCTGCTGGGCGAAAACATCGTTTTGTTTATGGATTCCAAGGGTGCCCCGGCGGCCCTGCCCGACCGTTGTTGCCACGGCATCGCCAAGCGCCAGCTTGAGGCGACGACCAATGCCTCAGTTGCAATTAAATACAACGTAATAAATCCATAAATAAAAATGTGCAATTGTTCAATGCAAAATTGCATTACTAGCTATAAAAATCAAATAAATTCAGTTCGATAAATAACAAATAATTGTATAAAAATTAAATTAGATCGTCGTTATTTAAGCTAGA
>JANOVW010000358.1:0-5688 GCA_031417575.1 Rhodoferax sp.
CGCTGGCCCTGGCCGCGCGACACCCTGGCCACTGTGCTGGAGTTTATTGAACAACAAAAACCGGCGGCTGTGGTGTGGGACATCCTGTTTTCAGACCCAGACCGGATGAGCCCGGGCGGTGATGCTGCCTTCAACGCGGCCGCTGCCAAAAGCCAGCGCAGTCATTTTCCGGTGGTCCGATTACCGGCTGCAAATGACGGGATGAGCCAGTTCACGCGATCGGTTTTGCCCGGGCTGTGGGCGCAACAGCCGGGAAGGGCAGCTCAGGCGCCCGCCGTGGTGCCGCTGTCCACTGTCGCGCTGATTCCGCCCGCCTTGCCAGCCATTGAAAAAAGCCGATTGGGTTTTAACAACGGTTATGTTGACCGGGACGGCGTCTTGCGGCGCTACCGCCATTTTGAAACCCTGAGTGACGGCAGCCTGTTGCAATCCATTGTGATGAGTGTGGTGGGCGACCTGGATCCACGGGCCTACGTACAACATTTGAACCATGTTCAAACCCGACCCGACGCCAAAGATGAACTGATTGCCTGGCGAAAACGCGGGGATGCCTATTCCCATGTGTCGTTTGCAACGGTTTTTGCAGCCGCTGAAGGGCAAAAACCAGTCGCAGGAATGCCGTCTTTTGTCGGAAAGATCGTCATCATTGGTTCTACTGCGCCGAGCTTGCATGACATCCATCCAACGCCCATCTCAAGCGTCGGCGCGGGCGTTGATTCATTGGCAACAGCACTGGACAATGCACTGAACCAGCGTCATTTACGGGAATTGCCACGTTGGGCACAAGCACTGGTGGCGATTGTCATGTGCATCGGCTTGGGGCTGTGGGTTCAGTTCAGGAGCGTGTCGTCATTGGCCCCTGCCTTGTTTGTGCTGCCCATTGCTTTGGTTGCCATGAGTTATCTTAGCCTGAATGGCCTGAGTGTGTTTCTGGATCTGCACCTGGCCGCCGCACTGGTGCTGGTGTTGTTGGCGGTGTTGCGTGGCTGGTGCACCATGCGCCGCAATCACTGGTGTTCGCCACCGCCTTTTTCCGAGCTTCCGCAGGCTATTTGGGTCTGGCAGAGACGCCAGCCCTGGCTGGACGATGCGCTGGACCGGCTGATTGACAACGTGGAGCGCCACGCGCCTAATTGCCGCATCGTGGTGTGTGACACCACGGTGAGTTGGCCCAACGCGTTGCGCTGGCCCGAGTTGGCTCGATTCGCGGCAATTGTGGGGCCGCAGGCTGAAATGCTGGCAGTGCGTGACAGGCTGGAACCGGCCTTGATGCGCTTGGCTTTTCGTCATAGCGAGCCCTTGTTGGTTGTCGGAAAAACGCCAGGAGACACCAGCCCCTACCGCGAGCTGCTGGCACGGCAGGTCTTTCAGGCGTGGGCCAATTTGCATAAATTGCAGGTAGGCTAGCCATGAGGTGCCAGCCGAAGCCAAACCCAGTTAGAGTTGGCTCGAGGCTCTGAAGGAATGAACATGACTTATTCAAAAGTGAGGCTGAGCAAGACGATGCGGTGCAATACAGTATTCAATGGTTGGGGAAAAGTAGCGCTTGCAGCGTTGCTGGCATCAGTGGGGGCATTGGTGGTGCAAGCTCAAAATCGGGTTGCAGGTAGCGACTCTGCTGGCCAAACCCTGACGACATTACGGGCGACCGAGCTGCGTGCCGACAAACTCGCTTCGGCTGCTGTGATTCGTCCGTTGGCCATGGGCGCCGGTTTGAGACTGCTGAGCGTGGAAGGTGGTTGGGCCTTGGTGGAAACCGTATCAGGGGGTGCCGCGCCAAAGCAGACTGGCTGGGTTCGGGCAGGAGCGGTGAGTTTGCAAGTGGACAACGCAGGTGCCGCCGGCTTGGCCAGCGGGCGTGAATCTGCCGGCAATATGGCGCTGACCCTGGGCGTGCGAGGCATGACGCCACGTGTCAATCGCCATGCGCTGGTGATTGGTGTGAGCCGTTATGCAGACCCGGCTACCTCGCCGTTGCCAGGAGCCCGCATCGACAAAATTTCTGCCACACAAATGGCGCAGGCGATGCAGGTTCCGTTGGGCAATATCAAATACTTGCAAGACGACGAGGCCACCGGCAACAATATCCGCAAGGCACTGGACGACTTGACACAACGCGTGCAAACCGGCGACCGCGTGTTTATTCACTATTCCGGGCATGGAACCCGTTATAAAGATGAAGCTGCTGGTGGTTGCGTAGAGGCGCTGCTGGCCTACGACGGCGACCAGATCACCAACCGTGAAATGACGGATCTGCTCAAGACCATCACGGGCCGCACCGACAAGTTGTTCGTCATGTATGACGCTTGCCACTCCGGCGGTTTGCTGCAGGGCGCCAGCGCGTCGCGCACCCGTGGCTTGGTGAATGCCAATGATGAAGGCGCGCTGCGGCCCAAGTTTTCGAGCATCACGGAAGAGTGTGGCCGACCTGTCAACGTCAAGACGCGCAACCTGTTGGTGGAACAAACCGCCAAAGGTGTATTGCCCCAGGACGTGATTCACATCAGTGCGGCAAGAGATAACGAGATCAGTTTTGACGATGAATTCAAAGGCGGTCTGGCTACGCAGTTCATGCGCGATTGCATGTTGCGCGAGGCCAAAGACCTGGACGGCTCGGGTGCCATCAGCATCGATGAAATTCGCCAATGCGCCCAAGAGAAAATCAACCACCGCATGCGAAACGACGCGAATTACAAGCCACACAATTTGCTGCTCAGTGGCAACTCGGCCTTTGTGCCCGCCTGGTTCAGCCAAGCCAACGCGGGGCTGGTGGTGCCACCGGGTGCCATTGTTGCGGCCGCATTTCCCGCGCCTTCGGCACCAGCGCCGGTTGCCCCAGCCATGCGGCCTCCGGCACTTACACCTGCGCCCCTCACCACACCGACCAATCGTCCCGGTGAAACACCCCCGTTTGCCGCCGTGACCGCTGCTTTGGGCAGTACCGCGACACTGACAGCAGTGGCGGCTGCACCGCTGCCTGCCGTGCTGCCTGTCACGTTGCCTGCGCTGGCTGTGCCGCCTGCGCTCACGGGTGATCAGGCGCTGCGCCAAATGTTTGACCAACGCGACGCCAAACGCAACGTACAGGTGGCCACGGGCAGTAAAGTGTTGCGGATAGGCCAGGATGCGCTGGATTTCAGCGTGCAGTCAGACCGGGCCGGTTACGTTTACGTGGCCATGGCGGGTTCAGACAATAAATCCCTGTATTTGTTGTTCCCCAACGACTTGGATCAAAACAACAAAGTGGAAGCCGGGCAGCGCCTGCAATTGCCAAGGCCCAACTGGCGTGTGCGGGCGGCAGGCCCTGCCGGCAAAGACCATTTGTTGGTGATGGTGGCAGATGGGCCCCGCGATCTGGCTGCTTTGGGGGCACAACGGGCTGGCCCGTTTGTAACGTCGCTCAATGACTCGCAGGGGCGCGCTCAGTTGGGCGCGCTCATGACCACGTCGATTTTGGTCACCAGCCAAGCCTGTACCCAAACGGCACAGCGCCAGTCCAACGCCATGTGTTCTGATGCGTATGGTGCAGCCCTTTTTAGTGTGGAGGAAGTGCGATGAAAACGAGGGATTCTCTGATTCCTTTGGCGTTGTGGGGCCTGCTTACATTTGGTTTTGGGCAGGCACAGGCGCAAGACTGGCTGGTGAGCCCGGCTGAAGCCCGCCAGTACCAAGGTGAAGAAGGTTTTCTGGAGCCGGGGGCGTTACGCCCACGCGCGGTTTTGCCGTTGATTGATATCGTCTCGCCCGAGGCGGCGGCCGATTTGAAAGTGAAAGCGCCGTTTCCCATTTCGGTGCGTTTCAAGGCGCAACCTGATTCCCTGATTGATCCGACCACGTTTCGGGTTTTGTACGGTGCACTCAAACTGGACATCACCCAACGAATCTCACAATTCGTCACGGTAACCAAGGAAGGTTTTGACTATAAAAGCGCCAAACTCCCCGTGGGCAGGCATCGTTTGACCCTGCAGGTTCAGGACGAAAAACAGCGGTTTGCCGAGCGGGAGCTGCGGTTCGAGGTCGAGTAGGAGGTCAGGGTTCAGGCAGACGAGCTGACCCTGCGGTTCCGGTTTTTAATCGCCCCAGGTCCCCAGCATCGCTGCGCCGACGATCATCGCGGCGGCCAGCGCGATGGGCCAATTCAAGTGCCTTTGCGTGACTGCGATCAGCAGCACTGTTGAAGCCAGCGGGGTCAGGTAGCTCAGGATGCCAATCTGACGCGCATCGCCCAGCTTCAGTGCCTTATCCCACAAAAAAAACGCGGCGCCCAGCGGCCCCAACCCCATGACGGACACCAGGAGCCAATCCTGCGCGGTCAAACGTGTAGACGGCTCCAGCGCCCAATGGCACAGCAGGGACAATGCGCCCGACACCAGACCAAACAAGCCGATCGCCGCCGTCGGGAATCCGGTGCCTTTCAACGCGGCGCGCTTGGTTTGCAGCGAGTAGTTGGCCCAGATCAGGGCAGAGCCCAGCGCCATGCCATAACCCAGCACCGGGCCCAACGACCAGCCGGCCAGCGGCGACGCGGCCAAATTGGCAGCGCTTCCCGGTTCGCGGCTGCCCAGTATGGCGACTGCCGCGCCAGCAAACCCAACCACAGCCGCGATCACGTGAACACGGCGCAGAACCACCCCAGGCAGGTAAAAAGGTGCCAACACCACGATGAACAAGGGCCACAGGTAATTGACCAAATTCACCTCCACGGCGGGTGCCATGCGCAAGGCGATGAACAGCAGAAAATGAAACCCGAACAGCGTGAAAACGCCCAGACCCAGCAGGCGCGGCCGCACCTGCCATTGCCGCCAGTCCCGAAGTACAAACGGCCAGGCCAGCGCGCTGCCCAGTATCAAGGCGATACCAGTGAGCAAAAACGGCGGCACGTGTTTCAGTGCGACACCCAAAGCCGATAGTGAAGCCCACAGGGCAATGGCAGCCAGCGCGTACAAATTACCTTTCATGCCATCCGCTCAAAGTTGATGGCGCTGGCAGCGCCCGTGCCATTGCCCCAATGATGGTCAATGGTGTTCAAGTATTGACGGCTTGCAGAACCTCATGCGCCTGTTGGTCTGCGTGGTAGCTGCTGCGCACCATCGCGCCTACTGCGGCGTGGCTGAAACCCATTTCATAGGCTTTGGCCTCATACATTTTGAAGGTGTCGGGGTGCACGTATCGTTTCACCGTCAAATGCGATGTGCTGGGGGCCAGGTATTGGCCAATGGTGAGCATGTCAATGTTGTGGTTGCGCATGTCTTGCATCACCTGCAGCACTTCATCATCGGTTTCGCCCAAACCCACCATGATGCCGCTTTTGGTTGGCACATGGGGGTGCAGGGCCTTGAACTTTTTCAGCAGGTTGAGCGAAAACTGGTAATCGCTGCCGGGGCGAGCCTCTTTGTAAAGGCGAGCGGTGGTTTCCAGGTTGTGGTTCATCACGTCAGGCGGTGCCGCCTGCAAAATTTTCAGCGCCCGGTCATCGCGGCCCCGAAAATCGGGCACCAGCACTTCAATTTGAGTGTGCGGCGAGAGTTCACGTATCTTGCTGATGCAATCGACAAAATGCTGCGCCCCACCATCGCGCAGATCGTCGCGGTCTACGCTGGTGATCACCACGTATTTCAGATTGAGCTGGGCGATGGGTTTGGCGAGGTTCAGTGGCTCATTCACGTCCAGCGGGTCGGGGCGGCCGTG
>JANOVW010000359.1:0-4020 GCA_031417575.1 Rhodoferax sp.
GCAAGTTCGTCAACGCTGGGTTTGGACTTCATCACAACGGGCATTCATTCACTCCAAAATACGATTGAGAAGGTATGGCAACTGAGTTGCACGGCGGTCTTCAACTGCGCCGCACGCGGCGAATATTGAAAGCGCCGGCAATCAAGATCAGTTGCACCGCCGCCAAGCCGACAAAAACGCCGCTGTACGACTGATGATCCATCAGCGCGCCGAAGAACAGGGGGGCAACCGCCTGACCGATATCCAGCCCGGAATACACCACACCGTAGACCCTGCCGGTGGAATTGGCCGGGGTTGATTTTTTGACCAGCAGGTCGCGCGATGGCCCAGCCGTGCCCGAGGCAAAACCCATCAGCCCGAAAATCACCGGCACGGCCATCACGGGCAATTGGGCAAACGCCAGTGTCAACGCCAACAGGGCCGCACAGCTGAACGCAACGCCCACCACCCGTTCACAGCGCGCCGGATCCGAGGCCAGAAAGCCACCGGCCAACATGCCGCCTGCACTGCCCACCATGTAGATCGTCAAACACGCTGCGGCCAGCGGCAAGGGTATCGCGTGCAGTTTGCTGGCCGCTTCAGGTGCGAAAGCCTGAATAACGCTGATAACAATCGCGTACAAAAAGAAGAAGCCAAAACAGCCCCACACGGCCGGTATCTTGAGGAAGGCCAGGCTGTGTTCGGCTGCCGCTTGGGCAGCGCCGCTGGTGGCATTGGCCGGTGGGGTTGCACGGGCCGCAACTTCCACCGCGAGCTTGTCACGTTGCAAAAATAAAATCACCCAAACCACAAATATCGAAACCCCAGCCACCATCAGCGCCGCCCGCCAGGAATGCGCCAGCGCAATCGGCACCAACAAGGCGGGCGACAGCGCCCAGCCCAAGCTACCGGTGAGCCCGTGCGTGCTGTACGCATGGCCCAGGCGCGGGGCACTGACTTTTTTGTTCAGCAAGGTGTAGTCAACCGGGTGAAACACGCCGTTGCCAATGCCTGCCAGCACGGCAAATGCCACCACCATCCAATACCCGGTGCTGACTGAAAAACCGAACGCTGCAAAGCCCAGGCAAGCCAACCCGGCAAACAAAATCGGCCGTGGACCGTATTTATCCACCCAGAAACCCGATAAAGCCTGCACCACACACGAAACCACAAAAAACACCGTCATCAAAAACCCCAATTGGGTGTAACTGGCGTTGAGCGCGTCTTTAAGCCACGGGAACAGCGGCGGCAGCAGCAACTGGCTGAAGTGGCTGATCAAATGCGCTAAACCGACCAGGCCGATCAGCTGGGCGTCTTGGCGCAGCGTGTTGCCGATGGGGAAGGCAGGGGTAGCAGGGGTGGTGGCTGAGGCGGTCATCGGAGAATTTTCGCCGATGCTGCGGTAATTTGGCTGTCACCTCAGATTCGGATCAAAGCTAGACAAAGAGGCCAATGAGCCAGTTTGGCTTGATTTCAATCCAATTCACTGCCCCATCGTTATCATCCCAACGATGCAACCTTTCGCTGCCGACACTGCCACCTCCGACGAGCAAACTGCCGCCCTGGCCTTCATACAGCGCTGGCAAGGCAACACCGCCAGCGAACTCTCTACCGCGCAAAGCTTTGTCATCCAGCTGTGCGAGCTGTTGGGTGTCAGCGCTCCGCACCCCACACCCGCGCAAGACTACCTGTTTGAGCGCTCCGTCACCTTCACCCACGGCGACGGCAGCACCAGCGCCGGGCGGATTGACTGCTACCGGCGCGGCCACTTCGTGCTGGAAGCCAAAAAGCTCAAAACCACGACGACTGACATAACGGGCAAAACGGACAAAAAGAACCCAACTGGAAAACCCCTGCGCAAAGGTTTCGACGATGCCCTGATGCGCGCCCGTGCCCAGGCCGAAGGTTACGCCCGCGCCCTGCCTGCCGCTGAAGGCCGCCCGCCGTTTTTGCTGGTGGTCGATGTGGGCAACGTGATCGAGCTGTACGCCGAATTCAGCAAAAGCGGTGCCACCTACACACCTTTCCCCGACCCGCGCAACCACCGCCTGAAGCTGGCCGACCTGGCCCACGCCACCACGCGCGCCCTGCTGCGCAACATCTGGACGGCCCCCGACAGCCTGAACCCCGCCAACGCCAGCGCCCGCGTCACGCGGGAGGTGTCAGACCAGCTGGCAACCCTGGCCAAATCGATGGAGCAATCGGGCCACCGGGCCGACCACGTCGCCGCGTTTTTAACCCGCGCCTTGTTCAGCATGTTTGCAGAAGATATTGAATTGCTGCCCAAAGGAAGCTTTTTGAGCTTGCTACAAACCCATCGCGCCGACCCACCGGTATTGCAGCGAATGTTGCAGGCCTTGTGGACCGAAATGGACAAAGGCGGCTTCAGCACCGCGTTGGCCACGCAGATTCTCAAGTTCAATGGCAAATTATTCAAAAAATCGAATGCTGACGGCTACAGCCTGCTCCTGAATAAAGAGCAAATTGCCCTGCTCACTAACGCCGCTAAATCCAACTGGCGTGAAGTGGAACCTGCCATTTTTGGCACCCTGCTCGAACGCGCCTTGAACTCGAACGAGCGCCACAGCCTGGGCGCCCACTACACGCCGCGTGCGTATGTCGAGCGTTTGGTGCTGCCCACGGTGGTCGAGCCGTTGCGGCAAGACTGGGCCAACGCCCAAGCGGCCGCGCTGCTACTGGCGGTTGAGGCTGCACAGATGGAGGCCAACCCTGTCATCGTCAAGGCCAACACCAAGGCGGCGCAGCGCCCGGCCCGTGAGCATGAAGCCAAAACCGAAGCCAAGTGGATTGAAGCCCGCAAAACCATTAAAACCTTTCACCACCAGTTGTGCAACCTGAAGGTGCTGGACCCGGCCTGTGGCAGCGGCAACTTTTTGGATGTGACGCTGGAGCATTTGAAGCGCCTGGAGGGCGAGGTGCTCAACCAGTTGGCCGAGCTGGGTGAAGCCACCGACCGTTTGGGCGGCGGCGAAACCGTGTCGCTGCAACAATTTTTGGGCCTGGAGTTGAACCCCCAGGCAGCAGCGCTGGCCGAGCTGGTGTTGTGGATTGGGTACCTGCAATGGCAGATTCGCACCCGAGGCAGCGAAAACATCGCCGAACCGGTGGTGCGTGATTACGGCAACATCGAAACCCGCGACGCGGTGTTGGCCTGGGACGACCTGGAACCCGCCTATGACGACAACCGCCAGCTATTAAGCCGCTGGGACGGCCAAACCCACAAAACCCACCCGGTCACCGGCCGGCGCGTGCCCGATGAAGCGGCCCTCGTGCCGCAATGGCAGTATGCCAACACCCGCCAGGCGCTGTGGCCCGCCGCTGATTTCATCGTTGGCAACCCGCCTTTTATCGGCGCGGCCACCATGCGGGCGGCACTGGGCGATGGTTACGTGCAGGCCTTGCGCAAGGCCTGGCCCGAGGTGCCTGAAAGCGCCGATTTTGTGATGTATTGGTGGCACCGGGCAGCCAGCTTGGTGGCGCAGGGGCAGGTGAAGCGGTTTGGGCTGATCACCACCAACAGCTTGCGGCAGACCTTCAATCGGCGGGTGGTGCAGGCGGCTCTGGATGCCCGCCCCGTTGCCGCTTCCGTTCGTCCTGAGCTTGTCGAAGGGTTGTCGTCAACTGCCGCTAAGGGAAAGTCAGCGCGGGGTGCCGGGGGAGGGCGCGCCGGGCAGTCGGCTGGCCCTGCCCTCATGGTGCCAAATGCGCACAAATCGGTCAGCCCCAGCCGGCTGCCCGGCACACCTTCCCCCAGCTTTGGCGGTTCTGTGGCCCTCGCGTTTGCCATACCGGATCACCCCTGGGTTGATTCGAGCGACGGCGCGGCCGTGCGCATCGCCATGACGGTGGGTGAACGCAGCCCGCAACCCAGCTCCACCCCCGCTCCAGGCCGGCTGTTGAGCGTGGTGAGTGAACAGAACGGCGAATTTGGCGAAATGGATGTCACGCTGACTGAGCGTGTGGGGGTGATTCATGCGGATTTGAGTGTGGGGGCGAACGTGTCGGCGGCGGTTGCGCTGC
>JANOVW010000360.1:0-2879 GCA_031417575.1 Rhodoferax sp.
AAGCCAGCGATTCACAAACGGGGCGTTATTTGCTGCACGCCATCCAGCACCCAGTGCAGGCCCGCCGGGCGGTGAGCAAGCAATGGCTGGGCAGCAGTTTGGCGGTGACAAAAGCCACCTTGCACAACCTGCAATCGGTTACCGCCCAGATTCCGTTGCAGCGGCTCGTCGCGATTACGGGCGTGAGCGGTTCGGGCAAATCCACCTTGGCCCGCGACGTTTTGTTGGCCAACGTGCAAACGGTTGTGCAAAAACGCAGCACCAAAGCCGGGCGCGATGCGCTGGCTGCCGGCGAAACCATTCACTGGGTGGGTTGTGAAGGCGTCAGCGGATACGAAACGGTAGACCGCGTGCTGGAAGTCGACCAAACCCCCATTGGCAAAACGCCGCGCAGCTGCCCGGCAACCTATATTGGGTTTTGGGACGTGATTCGCAAACTGTTTGCCGAAACGCTGGAGGCCAAGGCGCGTGGCTACAGCGCAAGTCGTTTTAGTTTCAACACCGGGGAAGGGCGTTGCCCCACCTGTGAAGGCCAGGGCATCCGCACTGTGGCGATGAGTTTTCTGCCCGACGTGAAGGTCTTGTGTGAAACCTGCAAGGGTGCCCGCTTTAACCCCGAAACGCTGGCCGTAACCTGGCGCGGCAAACACATTGGCGACGTTTTGCAAATGGAGGTCGATGAAGCGGTTGAATTTTTTGCCGCCATGCCCGCCATTGGCCACCCGGTGCAATTGCTCAAAGACGTCGGCTTGGGTTACCTCACGTTGGGGCAACCCTCACCCACCTTGAGCGGCGGCGAGGCGCAGCGCATCAAGCTGGTAACAGAGCTCTCCAAAGTGCGGGACGACATCACCCGGCGTGGCCAAAAACCGCCGCATACGTTGTACGTGCTGGACGAGCCCACTGTGGGCCTGCACATGGCCGATGTCGAGAAACTCATCCGTGTGTTGCACCGCCTGGTCGATGGCGGCCACAGTGTGGTGGTGATCGAGCATGACCTGGATGTGATCGCCGAAGCCGACTGGGTGATTGACCTAGGCCCCGACGGTGGTGACGCCGGTGGCCGCGTCGTAGCCGCCAACACCCCCGAAGCTGTGGTGAAAGCCCGCACCCACACGGGCGTTGCGTTGCAAGCGGTGTTGGCGCGAACTTAGTCTGGTGAATCTTGTATATTGGTTAAAAATGGTCAATTTATTTAAGTATTTATACATTATTTGATATATAAATATCGATATATGCTATTAAAAATCTATCTTATTGTGCAATTAATACGTCAATAAAAATCTTTTTTATTGAAATAAATTTTTTCAATACAATAATTTGTAATTTGTGCAGCTTGGATTACAAAACGGCCCGTGCAGTTCAGAGGAGGCCAATCGGCGCGGCCCATTGACAACGCCGCCGCCTGCGGCACTTGAGGTCCCCCCCTTATTCGGGGGGTGTTACTTTTGAATCAAACCCGCATACTCGACCGCATCACTTCAAAGGAATCTGCCATGGCCCATATGTTTCGACTTCAAACGTTCATGGCGCTCACGGCGGTGGTCATGGTGGCCTGCGGCGGTGGCGGCGGTGCGGGCACCAGCGCCGCCCCCTCATCGCTGGTGAATGGCACAGCTGCCACCGGGGCAGCCATTGCGGGTGGCAAAGTCACGCTGAAATGCCAGAACGGCACATCCACCGTTGCCACCACCGGCACCGACGGTGGATTTTCAATTGACGTGACGGTGATTGGCCTGCCGTGTGTGGGCCGGGTTGATTTCACCGACAGCAAAGGTGCCGCTCAAAAACTGCACACGTTCATCACGGCGGCGGGTACTGCCAACATCACGCCCGTCACTGATTTGCTGGTGGCTAATTTGACCGGTGCCAGCGCTGCAGATGCCTTTGACAAGTTTGACGCAGCAAAAACCAAAGCCTTTACAGCGGTGCAAATCAAGACCGCTTCAGATGCTGTCAAAAATTACCTGAAAACGACGCTGGGCCTGGATACGGCCGCATTGCCCACTGATTTGGTAGGTACCAAATTTGTACCCAAGATCGGTGGAACAGCGGGCGATGCGGCGGATCAGGTACTGGATGCTTTGCAGGCCAAATTGGCTACGCTGGGCAAGTCATTGGTGGATATTGGCGGTGAAGTGGCCAAAGGGGCGAGCGTAACCCCGGTGGCAACTGGCAGTGCCGTCGGAAAAGGGATTTACCTCAACGTCACAGCTGAAAACAATGCCGCGTTTTTGGCATTGGTAGCCAGCAAGTGTGTGAAGGATTCGGTATTGTCGGATGCCGAACATGATGTTTACAAAAACTGTACGCACAGCAATCTGGACCCTGCCGCTACCAGCCTGATCAACAACATGTATCGCGGTGCCTTGCCAAATGACGGGACGATCAAAAACGCTGGTGGATTTGTGATTCCGATTAGCGGGCCGGGATTGGCAAGCGTCGCCACCGTTCAGAGCCAGGTGGGCATGACGGGTGTAACGGTTGGCCAGTCTTGCAAGGTGAACATCGTCGAGCCCTTCATCCCCTTTATAGCCCTCAAGACCAATGATGCTGACAACTATCAGGCGGGCGGCAGCGCAGCCTTCACCGATCGTTTCAATTTCCGGGGCTCTGCCAGCGACACCATTTACGTGACGCCGGGCGGTGTGGTCTTGCAATACAACATGACCTACAGTGCAGGCAAAAAACTGTCAGTGCAAATCAACACCACCACCGGAAAAGCCAGCGCGTCGGTCGGCAATTTTGAATCTGGTACGTTCTGGACCTGCGAATGAGGTGACTCCGAGGCTTGGGTGCTGGCCTTGGTGTACCCTCTGAGTCATTTTGTTTGACCCGGAGGATGCGCGATGAGCCACACCCATAACCACGGCAGCAAC
>JANOVW010000361.1:0-6271 GCA_031417575.1 Rhodoferax sp.
GCTGGAATACGACGACGAACGCTCGGGCGATTTCGCGCCCCTGCGCCACGTGCCGCGCGGCGTGAAGGTGGTGCTGGGGCTGGTAACGACCAAGTTTGGCAAACTCGAAGCGGCCGACGACTTGCTGCGCCGCATCGACGACGCGTCCAAATTGATCCCGCTCGATGACCTGGCCATCAGCCCCCAGTGCGGCTTTGCCAGCACGGTGGAGGGGAACATCATCACCGAAGACGACCAGTGGCGCAAACTGGAGCGGGTGGTCGAAGTGGCACGCCGCGTTTGGGCTTGATGCCCTGATGAACATTCATTAAAAAACAATCACGGGAGGGTGCGCCACAGGTTTTGCACCATGGCCTTCATCTGGATGGCTTCTGCCCAGCGGTCAGACAACTCGCAACCGTCAGGCCCCGTCATCGCATATTCAGGCGGCCCGAGTTCACACAGGAACGTCAAGGTTTCATCGGCGCCCGCCTTGAGCTTCCACTGGCGAAAGCCCCTCTCCCACCAGTCCATGAACACTTTGACCCAGCCCTGGTGCTGCGGGAAATTGAGCTGCAACTGGATTTGCTCGCGGCTGGCCACACGGCCATGGAAACCCCAGCAGTTGTCGATGATGCGATGCATCAAGGACTGGTCTTCATCTGTCAAGGGGTACCAAAACTCGCGGCCCACCACGTAGTGCGAGAGATCGCCCGTCAAGCGCAGGTCGGGGTAATGATCGAGCAGGCGCAGCGTGAAGAACAAATCGGTCGTCATGCGGTTGCGGTGCGTTTCGATCTGCATTTTGATGCCCGCATCAGCCGCCAGTTTTCGCCACCCGTCGATCAGCGGGAAACATTCTTCCAGCCGGTAGGGCCGCACGTCGGGCTGCACATTGAGGTGATCCGCGCCAAATTCCAGCACGTGCTCGATGATGGGTTTGAGGTCGTCTACGGTTTGCGGGTAGGCCTGGGCCTGCCAGCTCATGCCATGCGCCCGCAAAAAATCGGTGACGGGTTTGACAAAGCTGCGGTCTGAAAACCGCACGCCTGCGCCATCAAACCCGGCATCGCGGATCATGGCCAGTTTTTCGTCCAGCGACCATTCCAGGCCATCCGGCCGCCGCCGCTCCATGGCCCACATGGATTGGTACACCAGAAACTGCTGGGCCATGGCGTTCGTCTGCGCTCAGTCGGCCTGGGCGCCCGCCGCTTGAACCATGGCTTTGTAGCGCCCCAATTGGGTGCTGACATACGCCGGAGATTCGGTCACGCCCATGGGCATGGAGTCAAAACCCAGGGTGGCCATTTTCTCCCGGATGTCCGGCTGCGCCATGATGCGCTGGACTTCGCGGTTGAGGGTGGCAACCACGGCAGGCGGCATGTTGGCCGGGCCCGTCAAGGCAAACCAGCCCATCACCTCGTAGCCGGGTACGCCAGCTTCGGCAAGAGTCGGAATCTCTTTGGCCGCGCCTGAGCGGGTGGGGCCCGAGGTGGCCAAAATGCGCACCTTGCCGCCTTTGGCAAATGGCAGAAAGATCGCGGTGTCGTCGAACATGAAGGCCACCTGGCCGCCCAGCACATCAGTGCGGGCTGTGTCGCTGCTTTTGTAGGGCACATGGACCAGGCTGGCTTTGGTCATTTGTCCCAACAGCGCACCGGCCAGGTGACTGGTGCTGCCGTTGCCGCTGGAAGCATAGTCCACCTGTTTTGTTTTGGCGTCGTTGACCAGGTCTTGCAGGGTCTTGTAAGGTGAGCTGGCGGGGACGGCCAATGCGTAGTCGGTATTGGCAAAAACCGCAATGTGGGTGAAGTCCTTCACGGCGTCATAGCCCACGTTTTTGATCACCCAGGGGTTGATGCCGTGGGTCGAACTGGTTGCCAAAATGAGGGTGTAACCGTCGGGCGCAGCTTTTTGGACCTCACGGGTGCCGATCGAGCCGCCTGCACCGGGCCGGTTTTCAATCACCACCGATTGCTTGAAGGTTTCAGCCATTTTTTGGCCCAGCATGCGTGCCAGGGTGTCCGAACCGCCGCCTGGCCCAAAGGCCACCACGATTTTGATGGGTTTGGCGGGGTAGTCCTGGGCCATGGCGACGGGCGGCATCATCAAAACCAGGCTGCTGACAAGCAAGGCGAAGGTGCTGGAACCAAGTGTGCGACGGGTTGTTGGCATGGGGTCTTTCAGGTAGAACAGTTTCAAGGGTTTGGCGGGGTTCAGGTCGCCGCGCGGACAGGTGCATTGTCGACAAAACCGAAATAGCGTTTGCCGGCCGTCTGGTTTTCATAGATCGAGCCCTGGTTTTTGGCTGGCGGCAAAGGCATGCGCACCGGCGCTTCGCGAAAACGCGGCTGCACGGTTTCTTCTCCGTAGAGCAAGCGGCTTTTGAAGTCGTCGTAGTTGCTCACGCCCATCAGCGGAAAACTGTCGCCAGCGGCCACTTCGTACAGCAACAGGCCGCGCGGTTTTTTGGAGGTGTTTTGCGCCGAGCCATGTATGGCCCGCACGTGGTGGAAAGAGCAAGAACCGGCAGGCCCTTCGCAGGCAATGGCTTTGGAGAAATCAAGGCCACAGGTGTCAGGGTCCATCGCGCCGCAAAAATAGCCGTCGGCGCCGTGGTGGTCGTAAGTCGGGCCGGTGTGGGTACCAGGCAAGACATACATGGCCCCATTTTCAACCGTGGTGTCATCCAGCATAACGCCCACTGCCAGAATGTCGTCGTTCGTATGGGGGTAAAACGCCCAATCCTGGTGCCACTCCACGGGTGAGCCAAAACCGGGAGCCTTCAGGTTCAGCTTGGAGCCATAAAGCCGGGCGCTGGGGCCCAGCAGGGCGCGCAGGCAATCGGCCAGCGCTTTGGAGCGGGCAAACTCATAAAACACCGGGTGCGCCAAATGCGGCTTTTTGATGCGCCTCACCCGCGGGCCAGCTGCCGTGTGGCCCGGTTCCAGGTCGTACAAATCGGTGTGGGTTGTTACCTGGCGTGAGCCTTCAACCCAATCGGCCAATACGGCTTTCATGCGCAGCCGGGTAGCGTCGTCCAGCACGCCAGGGACCACGACCGCACCTTGTTCGCGGTATTGCTGAATGTGGTGGGCTGTGATCACGTTTGCTCCTTGAATGCGGGGATCAGGTTGGAAGATTGGTTTGCAAGACTGGCTGGCAGAACCTGCTTGTTTATGTTAGCGCTAACATAAATTATAGCGGATTGTTGTACAGTCCGGTCTGATGACTCCTTTAGCCCCCCCTGATCCACCCAAAAAAAGCCGAGCCACGTCAGCGGGTAGCCGCATGCAAGATGTGGCCGCCTTGGCCGGGGTTTCCATGATCACCGTGTCGCGGGTTATCAACACACCCGATCGTGTGGCGCCTTCAACGCGGGCGGCGGTGCAGGTGGCGATTCGGCAGGTCGGTTATGTGCCCAATCTCACGGCCAGCAGCTTGGCATCGAATCAAAGCCGGGTGATCGGGGCCATCGTGCCCACCATTGATAACTCCATCTTTGCGGAAACCGTGCGCGGCCTTTCGCAAATGCTGGCGCAGGCGGGGTACCAGCTGCTGTTGGGTCAAAGCGGTTATGACTTGCTGGCCGAAGAAGCGCTGGTGCTCGCCTTTTTGGGGCGACGGGTCGACGGTTTGGTGCTGACCGGTGGGCAGCACTCCAAAATGGTGCGAACCCGGTTGCGCCAAAGTGGTGCGCCCGTGGTTGAAACTTGGGATTTGCCGGTGAAACCCATCGACATGGTTGCCGGGTTTTCAAACCGGGCAGCCGGTCAGGCAGTGGGCGCCTACCTGCTTGAAACCGGGCGAACACGTATTTGTTTTGCGGGCGGACCCGACGAACGGTCTGCCGCACGTTTGGCCGGTCTGCGGGCTGCGCTGGCCGACCAGGACCAAACCGAGTTGCAGGTGCAACCCTTGGCGGCTGATTCCTCATTTCAGGGGGGGCGTTCTGTCGTCGCCCAATTGGCTGATCGCGGGCAACTGCCGCAGGCGATTTTTTTTGGCAATGATGCCTTGGCAGCTGGCGCGTTGATGGAATGCCAGCACCGCCGCATTTCTGTGCCAAACACCCTGGCTATTGTGGGTTTTGCCGACTTGGCCATTGCCCAGGCGATGGAGCCAGCCATCACCACCGTGCGGGTGCCAACCCATCGCATGGGCGAGGTGGCCGCCCAATTGTTGTTGGCCCGCATGAAGGGCCAACGCCCCGCTTCACCCGTGGTGGACTTGGGGTTTGAACTGATACGCCGAACCAGCGCTTAGGCTCTGAACAGGCATACACTTTAAGAGCACCATCCCCCCATCTGAAAGCAAACCCACTTATGCAAAGTTTTGATGTCACCGAATGGGGCAAGCCCCTGCAAGTTGCGCTGAAAGCCACCCCCGTTCCCACCGGCACCGAAGTGTTGGTGCGCATCAAATTCTGCGGCGTTTGCCACAGCGACGTGCACATCCGCGATGGTTATTTTGATTTGGGCGGCGGCAAAAAATTTCATATGTCCGAGCGGGGCATGAAGTTGCCGGTTACGCTGGGGCATGAACCCTATGGCACGGTGATCGCTGCCGGGCCTGATGCGGGTAACGTACCGATTGGCCAAGACCGGCTGGTGTTCCCCTGGACGGGTTGCGGCACCTGCGTGCGGTGTCTTGAAGGCATGGACAACCATTGCATGGCACCACGCTATTTGGGCGTGCAGCGCCCCGGCGGTTACGCCGACCACCTGATCGTGCCGCACCCGCGTTACCTGGTGGATGCCACAGGCGTAGACCCGGCCTGGGCTGCCACGTTGGCGTGTTCTGGCCTGACCACCTACTCAGCCGCCGTCAAACTTTTGCCCATCCCCAAAGACGAGTGGGTGCTGGTACTGGGCGCAGGCGGGCTGGGGCTTTCGGCAATTGCCATGCTGCGCGGCCTGGGCCATGAGCGTATTGTGGTGGCCGACCTCGATGCCGGCAAATTTGCAGCCGCCAAAGCTGCCGGTGCGGTGGCAGCCGTAAACGCGGGCGCTGCTGACGCGTTGGATCAGCTCAAAGCGGCGACCAACGCGGCAACCGGTGGCCTGATTTACGGCGCCATAGACCTGGTGGGCGCAGCGGCCACGTTCCAGCTGGCCTACGCGGCATTGCGCAAAGGTGGTAAATATGTGGTGTGTGGCCTTTACGGCGGCGAAGCGGCCATTTCCATCGTTCCAACGGTGCAACGCGCCATCATGATTCAAGGCTCGTATGTGGGTAGCCCACAAGAGCTGCGCGAGGTGGTGGCGCTGGCCCAAGCCGGCAAGATCAAGCCCCTGCCGCTTGAGACGCGTCCCGCTGAACGCATTTCTGAAACACTGGATCAGCTCAAGGCAGGCACCCTGATCGGTCGGGTGGTTGCCCGCATGTCGGCTGCGCCGTGAGGTGGCCTGAATATTGCTGGTAGGGCATAGGGGATCGAAAGCAACGTAAAAAACAACACCGAGCGCAACGCGCAGAACGAAGGGGTCAAGATGGTTTTTTACGATGAGTTGTATGGAATGGACGCCACGCGCAGCAAGCCCCTGGCGCATTGCGAGGCGTACCAAAAATGGGCGGCCACTTATTCGGCAGAATCCATGGCCCACAAGCGGGCCCAGGCCGATGCTGCTTTTCGGCAGGTGGGCATTACCTTTGCTGTTTATGGTGATGATGCCGGTTCCGAGCGGTTGATCCCGTTTGACCTGATCCCGCGCATCATTCCCGCGCCCGAGTGGGACACCCTGCAACGCGGCCTTATTCAGCGGGTGCGTGCCCTGAACCTGCTGATTCACGACGTTTACCACGACCAAAAAATCGTCAAGGCGGGTGTGGTGCCTTCCGAGCAAATCTACCTGAACGCGCAGTACCGCCCGCAAATGCAGGGCGTTGATGTGGCACTGGACAACTATTGCCACATTGCCGGGGTTGACATTGTGCGGGCCGGGGCTGGCGAGTTTTATGTGCTGGAAGACAACCTGCGCGTGCCGTCGGGCGTTTCATACATGCTGGAAGGGCGCAAGATGATGATGCGTCTGTTCCCCGAGGCCTTCAGCCAGATGCCCATCGCGCCCATCGAGCATTACCCCGACATGCTGCTTGAAACCCTGCGCTCCAGCGCACCGGTCGGCGTAGATGAACCCCACGTGGTGGTCATGACCCCCGGCATGTACAACTCGGCCTATTTTGAACACGCCTTTTTGGCACAGCAAATGGGGGTGGAACTGGTCACCGGGCGCGATTTGTTTGTAGACGATGGCCTGGTTTACATGCGCACCACCCAGGGCCAGCAGCG
>JANOVW010000362.1:0-18395 GCA_031417575.1 Rhodoferax sp.
CGATTGACACCCAGGACGTCCGCGCAGGCATCATTTACCAGCTGCAATGGCGTTCGTGCAGCTAAGCGCAGTCCGTGATCAGGCGCCGCGCGGGTGTTCCCTGGACACCGCCGTTGCCCGGTCTTGCCGGGGGCAACCAACCTTGAATGGGAGCGACCTGCCATGAAAACGATGCGGAACAGTATCCTTGCTATCGCCGGGCTTGCCGCCCTGCCGGCCTGGGCACAGGAGACCAATGGTTGTCCGGCAGGCAGCTACTCAATCGTTGTTTCCCCTGACGGATCAAGCCTGAGCCTGTTGTTTGACCGGTTCACCCTCGAAAGTGGTGCTGGCTCAGGCAGCGCCAGTCAACGAAAGGTCTGCCGCATTTCGGCGCCGCTGAATTTGCCGGCGAATCAGTCCATCGGAGTCTATAAGGTCGACTACCGCGGTTTCGCCAAACTCGGCGCGAAACAGGAAACCAGCCTTGACGTCCAGTATTTTTTGGGCCCACAGGCCGCCGGGCGCGGGCGCGTATTCAAACGCAAGGTCAAAGGTCCGCATGAGGGCGACTATGTGTTTACCGAAAACATCGGCGCTGGACAAATGAAACGGGTGGGGTGCGGTGCCGCCGCCGTGCTTAACATGGGCATCACGCTCACGCTGGATGGTGCCCTGCAGCCGGGCCCCGCCTTGTCAACCCTGGACACTATGGACGGCACCCGTGGCGCCAGCCTGGTCTACCACTTCGATTTGAATAAATGCTGATGCAGCACCCGTGCAGTTTGGTTTAGACCGGCTTTTCCCGGTACTGGTACATCCAGGCCGTTACAAGCCCGGCCCGCCAGTAACGCGCCAGAGCCCCGGCGTTGCGGCCCCACCTGCAAAAAAGCCTGGCTTCAGGGCGGGGCTTCAGTTGACATTTTGACGAGGGCGCTGACCTTGCGGGTTCTTTGGATTTCTCCAAAGCCAAGCGCACGCTGCAAGAGCAGAAACGAGTGAATGTCGACTTTCCCACATCGATGATTGATTCCCTGGATCGTGAAGCCAGCAAGCCAGGGGTTAAACGCTTGGTACACACACAACGGAGTCAACCCATGTTCCTCGGCCGTTTCTCGGCCTACGCACCGTCTGCCGGGTTAAATCAGTCACCCAAAACCCCAAGGCCGGGTTTTGTACCGCAATGGCCAAACCTCATTTCAGTCTTATCGGCCCGGATCCACAAGCAAAGGCGCTGGTCGCCCATTGCCAAGGTTGTCATCGACGGGCAAGCGCGGGCCGCTGGTAGGCGCAATGTTGGCTATGCCCGCTTCCTGCGGGCCTGATGCGGCTGCGGCGGCTCCAGCGGCTTCGCCACCGAGCGCCCCCGCGACGGCACCCAAGGTGACGCCCACCACCACGCCTACCGGGCCGGCCACCATGACACCGAGCGCGGCACCAGCGGCGGCACCGGCTACCACGCCGCCACCCACCAGGGCCGACTTGGCCTCCCGGTCAGCTTCATGAGGCTCCAGCCGAAACTGCGCCCCCGGATTCGGGTCTTGCGAGGGGATGCCGTGGCCGGGGCGGGCCTGCTCGGCCAAGTCTTGGTCGACCGGCACGGCATTGGAAGGGGAGGTGGTCGGTGGGTTCATGGGTACTCCAAACTGGGTTGGCCGCGGACAGAGCACCCTGCTCAGGCCGTCAACCGTCCGGTTACGGTAGTCCGCAAAAGCAGGCTTGTATGTGCGACAGCGTACGTTCGCTGATCACCTTGTTTGGTTCGCCGTACGGCCTCGCTTCGGCTCACTTCGCCTCAATTTGGATAGGCGGCCACCTACCGCTGTGTCAAACCGGTTTTTTCCAGTAGGTGTACATCCAGGCGGTTGAAAACCCGGCCCGCCGGTACAGCGCCAGCGCGCCGTGGTTATCGGCCTCCACCTGCAAAAACACTTGTGCGAGCCCGCGGGCGGCTGCGGCATCGGCCAAGCCGGCCAGCACTTGCCCGGCCAGGCCTTTGCCGCGTTCTGCCGCGTGGGTGCGCATGCCGTGCACGCTGGCCCAGCCGTGGCTGAACGAGGCGGCACCGCCTGCCAAGGTGCGCCGCTGCGGGCCTTCACCTGTGCGCAGGCTGGAGTAGACGTTGCTAGTGGCGCGGGTCAGGTTGCGGATGCGGCTGGCGCCGTCTGCCGCATCAAACCCCTCACCTAAAAAGAGCTGCGCCCAGGCTTCGTCGGGGGCAGTGTCTACCTCGGCCGGTGGCGCTTGAGTAACCGCCCGCAGGGCGGCAACGCTGCCGATTTGCACGCAGGTGGGCTGGCTGGTTTGAAAGCCTTGCGCCGCCAACCGCGCGTACAGGGGTGCCCAGGCGGCGTGGGTAGGCAGCCGAAACGCCACGCGGTGGCGGTGGTGTTGGTAAACGTTTTCAATGGCGGCTACCCATTGCGCTGCCTGGGTATGGGTAAAGGGCGCGTGACTCAGTGGAACGGCACTTTTGGCGCGGCCAATGGTGCTGTCGTCCATTGGCAATAACCAGCCCGGCACGGTGTGAACCACTTGCGGGCACACCGCTGCCAGCGTGGCGCGTTCGATGGATTCGACAACGGCATCTGGGTTGGGGTTGGGTGGCGATGAAGAGGCCTGGGAAGGGCTCATTGACGGGTTTTGATGTTGCAGGGGCAATCCGCAGACGGGTTTGTCTGGTTAAAAATGTTCAATTTATTTATTTAAAAATAGATAAAAATAAATAAATGCCATTTTTTCAATTATTTATTGCACAATAAGCTATTATATTAATAACAAATACGTACAAACTTTAAAAGTTTAATAAACAAAATAAAAAAATATTGAGTTTTGGCGGCCTGGTTTCCCGAGTCTCAAGCGATTGGGTCAGCTTGGCGTTGCGCCTCAACTCAATTTTGTCGCCACGGCAGCCCTTGGTAGCGCCAGCCGCCCTTCTGGCCGCGATGGGCCTGGCCGTCGGGGTCGCCTTCAAAACCTTCCAGGATGTTGTAGGCCTGCAAACCCAGTTCGGTGGCGCGTTTGGCCGCCGCGATGGAGCGCACGCCGCTGCGACACAACAACAGCACTTTGTGCCCTTCTGGCCCGGCGGCGGCTTGCACGGCGGCATCAAACGCCGGGTTCATGGCCATGCCGGGCCACTGCTTCCAGGCGCCGGCCACGGCACCGGGTACGAAACCCACCCATTCGCGTTCGGCATCCGAGCGCACATCCACCAGCACGGCTTGGCCAGCTTGAACCCATTGCCACGCCAGCTGGGGTGTAACGTCGCCCGCGTAACCCACCGCTGGGCGAGGTTCATCGGGTGTGTGGGCACTAACTGCTTGGGCGCCATCTGCGTCTTGCCGAATGCCCGATGTGAGGTTGGCGGGTACAGCTTCATCAATCCGTTTGGGCCGTGGCAGGTTCAAACTGCCCATTACCGCTACAAATTCTGCTTCGGTTTTGCCGGCAACCCGCGCGTTGTGGGCCTTTTCATGGCCGATGGTGGAATGGGTTTGGCCCTTGTAATCGTGCCCTGGCCATACGATCGTGGCGTCGGGCAGTTTGAACAAACGCTGGGTGATGCTGTGGTACAGCGCCACGGCACTGCCGGATTGAAAATCGGTGCGGCCACAACCGTTGATCAACAACGTGTCGCCGGTAAAAACATGCAAACCCGACGCCGAGCGCCATAAAAAACACATGCTGCCGCCGGTATGGCCGGGGGTGTGCCAGGCATCGAGACGCTGGTTGCCAAAAGCCAGCGAGTCACCTTCGTTCAGTTGCATCGATGCGGTCGCGATGCCGCAACCCGACGGAACCGCGGTTTTGGCCCCGGCGTGTTCTGCAAGTAAGCCGGCGCTGGTGATGTGGTCGGCGTGGGCGTGGGTTTCCAGTGTCCAGACCAGTTTCAGGCCATATTGGCGCAGGGTGGCCAGATCGCGTTCGAGTTGATCATCAACCGGGTCGATGATCAGCGCGTCGCGCGTGGCTTCGTCAAACAACAGATAGGTGTAAGTGCTGGAGGCGGGGTCGAAAAGCTGGATGGGGTTCATTCGGTTATTCTCTCGCACCCTGGCCTTTCGTACCTGACAACCGGAGCAAATCATGCTGGCAAGCCTTCACCCCTATGTGCAATCGCTTTTGGGCGGCATTTTGATTGGCTTGGCCAGTTGGCTGCTGCTGTTCACCTTGGGCCGGGTGGCCGGAATCAGCGGCATTGCTGGCGGCTTGTTGACGGTGATACCGCCCACCGATGAAGAGCGCCATTGGCGCTGGGCTTTTTTGTTCGGGTTGATCGTGATGGGTGTTTTGGCCATGAACGTGATGGGGCAGGGCGGCGCGGCAACGCCCGCCCCAGCAGGGCGCTCGCCCTGGTTGTTGGGCGGGGCGGGTTTGCTGGTTGGTTTGGGTACCGTGCTGGGCTCGGGTTGTACCAGTGGGCATGGGGTTTGCGGGCTGGGGCGGCGTTCGTTGCGCTCGCTGGTGGCCACGCTGACCTTTATGGTCGTCGGCATGATCACCGTGGCGGTCGTCAAGGGGGTGCAATCATGATGATGCGCAGCGTGTGGGCGGTATTGTCGGGCGCTTTGTTTGCCGTGGGCCTGGTGTTGGGCGGCATGACGCAAACCGCCAAGGTCATCGGCTTTCTCGATATTGGCGGCCTGGCCAAAGGTGTTACCAGCACGGCCGAGCGCGGCTTGTGGGACCCCAGCCTGGCCTTTGTGATGGGCGGCGCCCTGTTGGTAACGCTGGTCGCTTTTTGGCTCACGCCCCAGCGCAGCAAACCCCTGGCGGCAGACACCTTCGAGCTGCCCGAGCGTACCGATATCGACATCAAACTGCTGGCCGGTGCTGTGCTGTTTGGCGTGGGTTGGGGTTTGGCCGGTTATTGCCCCGGCCCGGCGTTTGCTTCGTTGTTAACCGGCAGCACCGATGTGCTGATTTTTGTACTCGCCATGGTGGGCGGGATGTGGTTGGCGAACCGCAGCCCGTAAATCATCAAACGACCTTGACACTCAGGTTTGGTAAACCATCGATGTGCATTTCGATGGTGTCGCCGCGCACCACCGGCCCCACATTCTCGGGCGTGCCTGAATAAATGATGTCGCCAGGGAAGAGTTCGTTCGCTTCCGAGAGTTTGCTGATCTGCTCGGCTACCGACCAAATCATCTGGCTCAAATTGGCGTTTTGTTTGACGGTGCCGTTCACCTTGAGCCAAATGGCACCCTTGCCAAAGTGACCGGTTTGGGCGAGTTTGTGAACCGCGCCAATCACCGCGCTGCGGTCAAAACTTTTACCGATCTCCCATGGCTTTTTTTCGTCGCCCATGGCGCGCTGCAAGTCGCGGCGGGTCATATCCAGCCCTAGCGAATAACCGTAAACGTGCTCCAACGCTGTTGCGACCGGAATATTGCGCCCGCCCTTGTTCAGGCAGGCGACGAGTTCGGCTTCGTAATGGTAATTTTTGGTGAGCGATGGATAGGGATGGTCTGCCACCGTGCCGACCGGTACGTGTTGGATGGCGTCGGTTGGCTTCTGGAAGAAAAAGGGTGGCTCGCGATCCGGGTTGGAGCCCATCTCAATGGCGTGTGCACGGTAGTTGCGCCCTATGCAGTAAATGCGGCGTACCGGAAACATTTCGTCACTGCCGACGATGGGAATGTAGGTGTCGCCCACGGCAAACGGGGTTTTGACCTGCTGCTGTGCCACGCCGGGCAGGGCGCAACCCGCCACAGCACCCACCGTGACCAGGCCGGTGTTTTGAAAAAAATAACGTCTATCCATGTTTGTCTCCTGAAAAATGTTGTCGGCTTGTTGTCACTTGTATGGAGGGGGGCTTGCCCGCCCCAGGCAGTTTAGGGCGCGCCGCAAATTTGGTCACGTGGGCTTATTGCCACGTATCCGCAAATCTGTTTTTTCTTGACCTGAGTCAAGAATTGCAAACGGACGGTGAAAACCCTCTTTCGGTCGGCACAAAAGTACGCACACAATGTTGGGTTAACCCATTTTCAGTCGTTTCAACCCTTGGAGACCACCATGACCTTGAGCCAAACCACCCAGCGCCGCAGCCTGATTAAAGGTGCCGCCGTCGCCGCCGGCGCGATGACCGCACCGATGCTGGCAACAGCCCAGACAACCACGTCGTTCCGTTTTCAGAGCACCTGGCCTGCCAAAGACATCTTTCATGAATACGCCAACGATTTCGCCAAAAAGGTCAATGACATGGCCAGCGGCAAGCTGAAAATAGAAGTCTTGCCTTCGGGGTCGGTGGTTCCTGCCTTCCAATTGCTCGAAGCCGTGAACAAAGGCACGCTGGACGGCGGCCATGGCGTGGTGGCTTACCACTACGGCAAAAACAACGCGCTGGCATTGTGGGGCTCTGGCCCGGCCTTTGGTATGGACCCCAACATGGTGCTGGCTTGGCACAACTTCGGCGGCGGCAAGGCCCTGCTGGAAGAAATCTACAAAACCATCAACATGGACGTGGTGTCTTACCTTTACGGCCCCATGCCCACGCAGCCATTGGGCTGGTTCAAGAAGCCCATCGCCAAGGTGGCCGACATGAAGGGCCTGAAGTTCCGCACGGTCGGTTTGTCGGTCGATATCTTCACGGCCATGGGCACCTCGGTGAACCCCCTGCCCGGTGGCGAAATTGTGCCGGCACTGGATCGCGGCTTGATCGACGCTGCCGAGTTCAACAATGCCACCTCAGACCGCATTCTGGGCTTCCCCGACGTGGTGAAAAACTGCATGTTGCAAAGCTTCCACCAAAGCGGCGAGCAGTTTGAGATTTTGTTCAACAAAGGCAAATACAACGCCCTGCCAGCCGAGCTCAAAGCCATCATCGATTATTCGGTGCAAGCAGCCAGTGCCGAAATGAGCTGGAAAGCCATTGACCGCAACTCTCAAGACTACCTTGAGTTGAAAAAAATGGGCATCAAGTTCTACAAAACCCCAGATTCAATTTTGAAGGCTCAGCTCGAAGCGTGGGACACCATCATTGCCGCCAAAGGCAAAGAAAACGCCTTGTTCCAGAAGGTCATCGATTCACAAAAGGCCTACGCCCAGCGCGCGATTCCTTGGCAAAACGACTACATGGTTGATTTCAAAATGGCTTACAACCATTCGTTTGGCAAGAAAAAGGCCTAATTCGACCCGGCTGACTTGTTCGGCCTGCTTGGCAGGCACTGCCAGCCCTTTGGAGCAATCTGAAGGGCTGGTTTTTCTTTCATTGCTCTGGTTTCCCTCTCGACAATGTCTGGATGATCCAAGGTTGGCCAGAGGCGGATAATTCCCCCATGACTGTTCAAAAAATTCTCCACACGGCCGACCATATCAGCACCTGGGTCGGTAAAGCAGCCGCTTGGCTCATCGTGGTGCTGATGCTCGTCGTTTGTGTCGAAGTGTTCAAGCGGTATCTGCTGAATGCGCCAACTGCCTGGATATTTGACGTGAACAACATGCTGTACGGCACCTTGTTCATGTTGGGTGGCGCCTACACCCTGGCCCACGACGGCCATGTGCGGGGCGATTTTTTCTATGGAAACATGAAGCCGCAGACGCAAGCCAAAGTCGATCTGGTCCTTTACATCGTCTTCTTTTTGCCCGGTATTGCGGCACTCACGTGGGCTGGTTGGACTTACTTCAACGATTCGCTGGCCATGCGTGAACAAACATTCAATGCGACGCCCATTCCCCTGTACCCGTTCAAATTCATGATCCCGCTGGCGGGCGCGATTGTGCTGATGCAGGGCTTGGCCGAAATTCTGCGCTGCCTGGTTTGCATCCGCACTGGGCAGTGGACGCCGCGCCTGAAAGATGCGCAGGAATCCGACGTCATCGGCCAGCAGCTGGCAACCAGCGAATATGTCGATGCAGAGGCCAAAGCACTGGCCATCGAACAATCCAAAACAGTCAAAGGCTGAAAATGAGCAATGCAGCACTTGGCATGACGATGCTGGGCCTGATCGTGGTGGTGATCATGATGGGCTTCCCCACCGCTTTTACCCTGATGGGCCTGGGCATGGTGTTTGGTTACATCGCCTTCTATGATCCGGCGGCGGGTTTTCTGGACAACCGCGTATTCGATTTGATGGTGCAACGTGCTTTTGGTGCGATGACCAACGAGACGCTGCTGTCCATCCCGCTCTTTGTACTGATGGGTTACGTGATGGAACGCGGTGCCCTGGTAGACAAGATGTTTCACAGTGTTCAACTGGCGTTTCGCAGTGTGCCAGGTTCATTGGCAGTAACCACCCTGATCATTTGCACGTTTTGGGGTATTGCCAGCGGGCTGGTGGGCGCGGTAGTGGTGTTGATGGGCGTGATTGCCATGCGGCCCATGCTGAACGCAGGTTACGACACCCGTTTGGCAGCGGGTGTCATCACTGCCGGTGGCACGCTGGGCATTTTGATTCCACCGTCGGTGATGATCATCGTGTACGCGGCGGTTGCGGGCCAATCGGTCGTCAAACTCTACGCGGCCGCCATGTTTCCGGGGTTCTTCCTCGCGCTGTTGTACCTGATCTACATCATTGGCTGGGTTTTGATCAACCCAAAAATTGCGCCCAAGTTGCCGCCGGAGCAGATGCGCGCCACTATTCCGCCTTGGCTAGCCCATGTGTCGTCGGCGTATTCACGTCGCATTTTGCCCGCATTGGTCAGTGCTGTCGTGGCGCCGGGTAAAGCCATCTCGAATGGTGTCGACGGATTGCGGATCACCTGGGGTCATTTGCTGAAAAGCCTGCTGATGGCGCTGGTTCCGGTGTTGATTGCCGGGGCCAGTTTGGGCGCGGCCTGGTGGTATGTGGTGATCCACTCCCAGGAAGAAAACAACGCAGCGCAAGTTGCAGAAGCCGCGAAGCCCTCGGTTGACGCGTCAGCCTCAGCCACGTCGACCCTTAAAGCACCGGTAGAAACACCGGCGGCAGGTGGCCTGCAGGAGCCGCCGTCGGTAGACACGGGCCTGAAGGAGCCGCCCTCAGATGGTGCGGTGAAAGAGCCACCTTCCGACGGGGGTCTCCAGGCGCCGCCTGGTTCATCGGATGTGAAGGAGCCGCCAGGCGCAGACGGCGCAACAGCAAAAACGACTTCGCAGTCGGCTGAGCCCGCTTTGGTTGAGATGGGCGACCCTTCCGCGAAGGGGCCGCAAACGGCCCCCGTTCCCCCCGAGTTCTACACCTGGTTTTGGGTGGCCTGTGGGGCACTCCTGTTGCTGTTGGTTTGGTATTACCGGCGGTTTGATGCCGAGCAGTTTGAAATCTTGAGGATGCTGGTGTCTTCGGTGATGCCGTTGGCCTTGCTCACCTTTATTGTGCTGGGTGTGATTTTGTTTGGCATCACCACCGCGACGGAATCTGCTGCGGTGGGCGCGGCGGGTGCCTTTTTGATGGCTTGGCATGCGGGCACGCTGGATTTTGAAAAAATCAAGCAGGCGGTGTTTTTGACCGCCAAAACCACCTCGATGGTCTGTTGGTTATTCGTCGGTTCGGCGCTGTTTTCGGCCGTATTTGCCTTGCTGGGTGGTCAGCGTGTGGTGGAGCAGTGGGTGTTGTCGATGGATTTATCACCCATGCAGTTCATGCTGCTCTCGCAGGCCATCATCTTTATCCTGGGTTGGCCCCTGGAATGGACCGAAATCATCGTGATTTTTGTGCCGATTTTCCTGCCATTGTTGGCGCATTTCCAGATTGATCCGATCTTGTGGGGCGTGCTGGTGTTCGTGAATCTGCAGGCGGCGTTCCTTTCACCGCCGGTGGCGATGTCGGCGTTTTACCTCAAGGGGGTTTCACCGGCACATGTCACCATCAACCAGATTTTCGCGGGCATGATGCCCTACATGTTAATCGTCATCATTTGTATGGTGCTGATGTACCTGTGGCCGGGGCTGACGCTGTGGTTGCCCAAATACCTGTACGGCTAAAATCCTGAAAATTCAATGACCCACCGCCCGGTGGGTCTTTTTCAGGGATGCACATGATTTTAGTGACGGGTGGTGCCGGGTTTATTGGCTCGAATTTTGTACTCGACTGGTTGGCTCAGGCCGATGAGCCCGTGGTCAATCTTGATAAGCTAACTTATGCCGGAAACCGGCAAAATTTTGCAGCCATTGCAACCGACGCGCGCCATGTTTTTGTGCAGGGCGATATTGGTGATTCCACTTTGGTTGATCAGCTGCTGAAGACCCACCAGCCGCGGGCGATCGTCAACTTTGCGGCTGAATCGCATGTGGACCGATCAATACATGGGCCGGAAGACTTTATTCAGACCAATATCATGGGTACCTTCCGCCTGTTGGAGTCGGTGCGGGCCTATTGGGGTGGGTTGGCCAACGCAGACAAGTCGGCGTTTCGTTTCTTGCATGTGTCGACCGACGAGGTTTATGGTTCTCTGGCCAAAACCGATCCGGCCTTCACCGAACAGCACCGCTACGAACCCAACAGCCCCTACTCGGCCAGCAAAGCAGCCAGCGACCATTTGGTCCGCGCGTATCACCACACCTATGGCCTGCCGGTACTCACCACCAATTGCAGCAACAACTATGGGCCGTTTCATTTCCCTGAAAAGCTGATCCCGCTGATGATCGTCAATGCGCTGGCCGGAAAAAACCTGCCGGTATATGGCGATGGCATGCAGATCCGCGATTGGCTTTACGTCAAGGACCATTGCAGTGCCATTCGCCGGGTGCTGGAGGCGGGCAGGTTGGGCGAGGTCTACAACGTGGGGGGCTGGAACGAAAAGCCCAATATCGAGATCGTCAACACCATTTGCGCCTTGCTGGATGAACTGCGGCCCAAGGCCGACGGCAAGCACTATTCCACCCAAATTTCTTACGTCACAGACCGACCGGGCCATGACCGGCGCTATGCCATTGATGCCCGAAAAATTGAGAGTGAACTGGGCTGGAAACCAGAGGAGACGTTTGAAAGCGGGATCCGTAAAACGGTTCAGTGGTATCTGGATAGCCAGGAATGGGTGGCCAGCGTGCAGTCGGGTGCTTATCGGGAATGGGTTCACACCCAATACGGTAGCCGGGGAGCCTGATCGCGATGATCAAAATTCTTTTGTTTGGCAAAGGTGGCCAGGTTGGCTGGGAGCTTCAGCGTAGTTTGGCTCTCTTGGGCGATGTCATCGCGCTGGATTTTGACAGCCTCGATTTTTGCGGCGATTTCACCAATCTGCCCGGGCTGACCGCGACTGTCGAGGCCATTCGGCCCGACATCATTGTCAATGCCGGGGCGCATACGGCGGTTGATAAAGCCGAAAGTGAATCCGAGCTGGTGCGAACCATCAACGCGTTGGCACCCGGTGCTTTGGCAGTTGCTGCACAACGGGTTGGTGCGTGGTTGGTGCACTACTCAACTGATTATGTGTTTGATGGCAGCGGCCAAAAGCCGTGGGTCGAAACTGATCCCACGGCCCCGCTGAGCGTTTACGGCCGTACCAAGGTCGAGAGTGAACGCCTCATTGAGGCCAGTGGGTGTAAACATCTGATCTTCAGAACCAGTTGGGTCTATGCCGCGCGCGGCGGTAATTTTGCCAAAACCATGTTGAAACTGGCGCAAGAGCGAGAACAGCTCAAGGTGATCAATGATCAAACGGGCGCCCCAACGGGGGCCGAGCTGTTGGCCGACGCGACTGCACAGGCGCTTAAAATCGTTTGCTCGCAACCGCACAAAAGCCAAGAATATGCCGGTGTCTACCACCTGGTAGCTTCGGGTTCGACAACTTGGTTCGACTATGCGAAGCATGTGATTGATTTCGCAAAACAAGTAAAACCGGGTTTGAAAATTGTGGCTCATTCCGTTGAGCCTGTCCCTTCGTCTGCCTTCCAGACTGCCGCAAAGCGGCCCCTGAATTCACGCTTGGAAACCCGAAAGCTGCAAACGACCTTCGGCCTGGAAATGCCGCACTGGACACTGGGTGTCAACCGAATGCTGACGGAATACCTCGACAATCAAGCCTGACCACAACAACAAACACATGACCAATCGAAAAGGCATCATCCTTGCGGGGGGCTCGGGTACGCGCTTGCACCCTGCCACACTGGCCATGAGCAAACAGCTCTTGCCGGTCTACGACAAGCCCATGATTTATTACCCGCTCAGCACCCTGATGCTCGGCGGTATGCGGGATGTGCTGATCATCAGCACGCCGCAAGACACGCCGCGTTTCCAACAGTTGTTGGGCGACGGCAGCCAATGGGGCATGAATCTCAGTTACGCGGTTCAACCCAGCCCTGATGGATTGGCGCAGGCCTTCATCATCGGTGAAAAATTTGTCGGCAACAACCCCAGTGCGCTGGTGCTGGGTGACAACATTTTTTACGGCCATGACTTCACCACCCTTTTGGCGTCTGCTGACCAAGCGACAACGGGTGCAACGGTGTTTGCCTACCATGTGACTGACCCCGAGCGTTACGGCGTGGTGGCGTTTGACAAAGCCGGCCAAGCCAGCAGCATTGAGGAAAAACCCCTGCAACCCAAAAGCAGCTTTGCGGTGACCGGGTTGTATTTTTATGACAACCAAGTCGTGGATATTGCTAAATCCATCAAGCCCAGTGCGCGGGGCGAGTTGGAAATCACCACGGTCAATCAGGCCTACTTGGATCGTGGCCAATTGAGTGTGCAGATCATGCAAAGGGGCTACGCATGGCTGGATACGGGCACTCATGAAAGCCTGCTGGAAGCCAGCCAGTTCATTGCGACGTTGGAGCATCGGCAAGGGCTGAAAATTGCATGTCTGGAAGAAATTGCCTGGCGAAATGGCTACATAACTGCCGAGCAGGTGGAAAGACTGGCGAAACCCTTGGCTAAAAACGGGTACGGTCAATACTTACAACGCATGCTGAAAGAGGCTGGCGTATGAAGGTCACCCCAACCCGGTTGCCGGAAGTACTCATTCTGGAGCCCAAGGTGTTTGGTGACACACGTGGCTTTTTTATGGAAAGCTTCAACGATCGAGCGTTCGGCGAAGCGACTGGGCTAAACCTTAAATTCGTACAAGATAATCACAGCCGCTCCGGTCGGGGCGTATTGCGTGGCCTGCACTACCAAATTCAACAACCGCAAGGCAAGTTGGTGCGCGTCGCACGGGGGGCGGTTTTTGACGTGGCGGTGGACATTCGAAGAGCGTCGGCCAATTTCGGTAAATGGGTAGGCGTTGAACTGAGCGAAGAGAACAACCGCCAGTTGTGGGTGCCACCCGGTTTTGCCCACGGATTTCTGGTGACCAGTGAGAGCGCTGATTTTCTTTACAAGACCACTGACTATTACGCGCCTGAGTTTGAGCGCAGCATTGCATGGGATGATTTGCAGATTGGTGTGGTGTGGCCTCAGACAGGACAGGCGCCAAGACTTTCAGAAAAAGACCGACAGGGCGTGCCATTGGTGCACGCCGAAGTGTTCGATGCGTGATGATTTGTGTCGATCTCGGTCCGCTCTTCACGTCTTAGCCCAAGTTGTATTGCACTTTCCTGACCCACAACAAGATGAACGCAGTGAATGAAAAAATCGCCAACGAGCAGCCCGCCATGAGTGGTTTTGATCGTCTGATTCTGGTCCTGGAGGGTTGGCGGCTTTTGCTGCTTGGGCCTGTCGTCGCTTTTTCGGTGGCGTATGGGGTGTGCCACATCTGGCAGCAAAGCTATACCAGTTATGCCATTCTTGCCATACCTCTGGCACCGGGGCAGTCAGTCCAGCTAACGCAAACACCGGTGCAGGCGGCGGCTATGATGGTGTCCCCCCTGGTTTTGGATCCGATACTTGTAGCGTTCGATCTCTCCGAAGGGCGAACATTGGAGAAGGCCCGCAAAAAACTGGCCGAAAAAGTCCGCTCGTCTGTCGGCAAAGATAACCTGCTGCGATTGGAGGTGACGGCGACCAGCCCGGTGCTGGCGCAGAAGATATCCAACGCCATCATTGAAACATGGTTGAAAACGACGGCTCCAGGCACGCACGAGCGGGCCGATCTGGAAAAAAAGCTGGAAAACGCGAAAAAGTCGCTCGCTGCCATCGATCATCTCTTGGCTAAATTGACAGAAGAAGGCTCCGCCACCCTGAACAAACCGCTCACCAGGGGCGAAGCGGGCAGCAGCTTGGTCGCAATTGGCGAGCTGCAATCGAGGTATCTGACTGAAGTGTTAGCGATTCCGCGAACCTTGCAGGGCTTGTCCCTTGATGTCGTTGCACAAGCACCGACTTTGCCGGTTGAACCTTCTGCACCGCGAAAAGAGCTGATTGCCGGCATGGCTGCATTGGTCAGTTTTTTTGCGCTGCTTGCTTGGGTTTTTGTACGGCACAGCTGGAAACTAGCTGCTGAAGTTCCCGTGACGGCTGAGCGGCAGAACAGGCTGCTGGCAGTTTTGGGTTTGGGTGCGCGGTCATCTTGACGACTCCAGGCGGCCTGGCGCAATCTGAAGTGCGTTGGGGGGCCAGTTTCTGGGCGAGGGTTTTACAGTTGGCGGCGCTGGCAGGCAGCTTGTCAGTTGCGTTGTCGATTCCAGTCATTTATGGCGCCGAAACAGTTTTGTTCAGGCAACTATTGGCGGTGGCCGCCGTTTCAATTGCAGCCGTGGTTTTGGGCGAGGCGATCCGCGTGATGCTCCGGCGGTTTTCGATGTCATCTTTGGATGACTGCGCGGGCATTGTGATGGGTTTTTCGGCGCTTGGTGTCATCCATTTGACGGCAACGGTTGGACTCAATGTGGGCGCAGGTGCTGCGCTTTGGGTCGATGGCATGGTATGCATTTGTGCAGCTGCGTTGATTTATCGCCAATGGTGCAAAGAGGCAGGGCTTGGTGGATCCGTTGGCGACTGGAGAGACGTCGGCATCCAGTGTCTGCTTGTGGTTGTTTTGGGCCTGCTCGTAACGGTGTGGGGGCGCGAAGCGTTCGGAGCAGTCGCTGAGGCGAAGCGGACCGGCATCTTTCGGGTCTGGAACGATTTTTTGCTTCAGGCGGCGGAAATCGGCTATCAAATCAATTACCCGGCCTTCCAAGGTGAAAGTGTGTATCTTGCGGGTCAGGGCCAGGTTTTTTACCATCGGGCCAGTTACAGCCATGCGGCAATATTTGGCTGGATAACCGGCGACCCGCTGGTCGGTGTGGCAACCTACTACTGGCTGCCGGCCGGAATCCTGATGATGGGGCTGGGTGCGTATGCCTTGGGTCATGCCTTGGGAGGCCGGTTGGTAGGCGTTGTCTCGGCTCTGGCTTTGTTCTTGCTGCCAGATGCTTCCATGTACGGTCTCAAGAACGGCTATTTCGCGTTCTATTGGCTCATCAATGTGGCGCCCGGCTCCGGTTATACGATCGGACTGTGTACAGTTGCGCTGGCTTTTTATTTCGTCGGACAGCGGCACCAAGGCGACCAGCGTTATCTGCTCTGCGGGCTGGTAATTGCCTTGTCGGGCGCCATGTTCCGGATGCATGTGGCGATCCCGGTGGTGATACTGTTGGCAGCGCTGTTTGCCTTCAAAGTGCGGGTGCACAAGAGCGTCAGCCGGCCCGTTTTTCTGGCAGCCATTGCGGCCCTCGGGTTTGGGGTCGTGCTGGTTTTTGAGTCGATTTCGATGGCGCCGCATTTCATTACAGGCAAGACTCATGGGCTTACCTACATTGATTTTGTTCATTGGGCTTCGCCAACATCCTACGAAGGTATTTATGGGCGGTGGACTGATGGTTGGCCGGGAGGGTTGAAGGGAGCACTTGGTTATTTGTTGCTCCTCATCGCCCAACATGGTCTGGTGTTACCGCTGCTGCTGGTTTTGTTATGGAAGTACCCGCACAATGAGTTGCGTAAACCTTTGGTTCAAGTAGCCATCGGTTTGTTGGTCATCCACGCCGCCATCACTTTTTTGGTTCCAACGCCCGCCAACGGCGACATCACTGAGTGGAGCCACAGATCTTTTGTTGTCATTCATGCCACCTTGACCATATTGCTGGTAGCGGTTTTTGCAGCTGTGCTTCAAGATAATGGGGGAGCTTTGTTGATGACAGCATCGGACAAGCGAGGTCATATTGTCGCGGGCTTTACCTTCATTGGGTTGATCTGGGTGCCCTGGCATTTCGGAAAAAACCTTCAATATGGCACGCTAAAAGATGGCCCCAGTGCCTGCGCAACTCAAATCAGCCCAGAAATGTTCGAGATTTCGCAGTACATCCGCCAGCGGGCCCAACCCAACGACCGGTTTTTTGCTTCCAATGCCGATCCGGATGCCGTATTGACTGCATTAACAGGGTTGCAGGCCTACGTGTCCAGAGGAGCGTTTTTCTATCGACTGGGGGGACCGTCCAAGGCAATGGTTGTTGCAAGAATGTCTGAATTCGCAGAAATCAAACGTGTGGCGACCCCGGAGGCGTTGGCGGCTTTTGGATCGAGGTCAGGTGTGCGCTGGTTGGTGGTGGATAACAAAAACTGGCCTGACCTTAACCGCGGCCTTCTGAACCAAGCGGCGCTGCTCAACCGGGAATTTGCAGTTTTTGACTTGAAATAAGGAACATTTTTTTAATAGGCAACTTAATTTTATTTATTATAATTTTTAGTCAAACTTAATCTAAGTTAAATAGCGTAATATGTAGTTTTTATATAAGCAATTATTTGGATTGAAGAGAAGATTGATGGAAAATGAAAAAAATCGCTATTCTCCAGTCCAACTACATCCCGTGGAAAGGGTACTTTGACTTGATAGCGTCGGTGGATGAATTTATCCTCTACGACGACATGCAATTCACCCGCCGTGACTGGCGCAACCGCAATCAGATCAAAACCGCGCAGGGGTTGCAGTGGCTGACAGTGCCAGTCAAGGTCAAAGGGAAATATGAGCAAACGATTCGTGAAACTGAAATCGATGGCTCGCAATGGGCTTCCAGCCACTGGAAGTCGTTGAGCCTCAATTACCGGCGCGCCAAGTATTTTGACGAAATTTCAACCTGGCTCCAGCCTCTCTATGAGACGCCGCCGGAAGCCAGCATTTCGCAACTGAATCGCCGCTTCATCGTTGCCGTGTCCGAATACTTGGGCATTCGCACGAAGATAGCGAACTCTTGGGATTACGTCTTGAAAGATGGCAAAAGCGAACGGCTTGCGGACCTTTGTATCCAGGCTGGGGCCACCGAATATATTTCGGGGCCGGCGGCAAAAAACTACCTAGACGAACAAATTTTTGCCGACCAGGGGATTGGTGTGACCTGGTTTGACTACACTGGTTACCCCGAGTATCCACAGCTCTGGGGTGAATTTGTCCATGCTGTCAGCATTCTTGACCTTTTGTTCAATTGCGGCCCACAGTCCCGTCTCAACATGAAGCATTTGGGCCCATGAAGCTGTCCATCGTCACCACGCTATATCAGTCAGCGCCCTATTTGGCTGAGTTTCACCGGCGCGTGGCGACCGTCGCCATGCGGCTGGCGGGCGACGATTTTGAGATTGTGATGGTCAATGATGGATCGCCGGACGACAGCCTCGATGTGGCCATGAAAATCGCGTATGACGATCCGCGTGTGGTGGTGGTTGACCTTTCAAGAAACTTTGGGCACCACAAAGCCATGATGACCGGTTTGGCGACCGCCTGCGGTGACACTGTTTTTCTGATCGACAGTGATTTGGAAGAGGAGCCGGAGTGGCTGGTCGAATTTGCGCGTCAGAGGCAGCAAGACCAGAGTGATGTTGTTTTTGGTGTCCAGGCCCGCCGCAAGGGTGGTTTGGTTGAGCAATTGACAGGCAGCTTGTTCTACAAAGTATTCCGCCTTTTTACCGGCATTGACCAACCCGACAACATTGTGACTGCCAGGCTGATGTCACGTCGGTATGTGAATGCGCTATTGCAGCACCGAGAGCGGGAACTCAACATTGGAGGCCTGTGGGTGATTACCGGTTTCAAGCAGTCCAGGCAGGTTGTCCTGAAACTCTCAACCAGCCCCACTACCTACCCGATTTCTAAAAAATTCAGTCATTTCGTCAACGCAGTGACATCTTTCAGCAGCTTGCCGCTGGTGTTCACTTTTTATTCAGGGCTGGTTATCTCGGTGACCGCTCTGGGTTACATTGCCAACCTGCTGTTCCGGAACCTTTTTGTTTCAACGCCACCGGATGGTTACACCTCGATCATTGCCTCGATCTGGCTGTTTTCCGGGCTGATCATTTTTTTTATGGGCGTGCAGGGGATTTACATCTCGAAGATATTCTCTGAAGTAAAGCAACGACCTTACTCGATCGTGCGGGATATCTACCGGAAAACACTGGACTCAAGGGGGGCTCCATGAGTTCGGACGCTCCCATCCCGAATCGGCACTATGGTGTTTTGGAGCGGACGAAATCTGCGTCAGCCTTGGACGTGGTGGTGGAGCAGGTTGTCAGCCTGGGTTACGCTGTTTTGGACTCGGAATACTCCCCCGACAATATTGCTCAAATTTCGCAGGCGTTTGATGTGGC
>JANOVW010000363.1:0-8490 GCA_031417575.1 Rhodoferax sp.
AGCCGCCAGGCTGGGCATCGACGAGGTCCACGGTGAAGTCAAACCCGCAGACAAATTGGAAATGGTGAGCAAGCTACAGCGCGAAGGCCGCATCGTCGCCATGGCCGGAGACGGCATCAACGACGCACCCGCCCTCGCCAAAGCCGATGTCGGCGTTGCCATGGGTACCGGTACTGATGTGGCGATGAATAGCGCACAGGTTACCTTGGTAAAAGGTGACTTGCGTGGCATTGCACAGGCGCGCGTCATTTCGCAGGAGACGATTGCTAACATGAAGCAGAACCTGGGCTTCGCCTTTGTCTACAACGCTTTGGGCGTGCCCTTGGCGGCTGGCGTGTTGTTCCCGTTTACGGGCTGGTTGCTTTCACCCATGATCGCCGCCCTGGCAATGAGCCTGAGTTCGGTGTCGGTGATCACCAATGCGCTTCGCCTAAGTGGCGTGAAGATTTCACCGTCTGTGCCCCCCCGGCAACAGTGACCCAGCGGATCGCACGTCATGGACATCCTTGCGCATGCTTTGTGGTCTGGTGTCGGCATGGCTCTGGCGCGCAGGCGCTTGCCGATCGCACCGCGTACCATGGCCCTTACCGTGGGGCTGGCGGTATTGCCTGATCTGTTGCACATGGTGCCAATTGTTGGTTGGTGGATGGCTGGTGACGGCATGCTTGCCGATGTGCAAGCGTATGCGGTCGCGGTGCCAGGCCAAGAACCAGCATTGCCGACGCTGGTGAATCTGTGGTCCCACCACCTGCATTGCGTCACACACAGCGCCGTTGTGGCGGGCGCTGTTACGCTCTTTTTGTGGGCGGCGCTGCGCTCACTTTGGGTGCCGTTATTGGGCTGGTGGTCCCATATCGTTATCGACTTGTTTACACATTCAGCGGACTTTTACCCGGTGCAGGTGCTATACCCCTTGAGCAACTACACCTTCAACGGTCTGGCCTGGAACACGCCGTGGTTTCTGCTGCTGAATTACGCCTTGCTCGGCGGTGCGATACTTTGGCTGGCCACAACCCGAGGTGCCAAGAGGCCTGGTCCGGACATGGAAGGCCGGGTTTGACACGCGTCGCCAGTTGAGGTTTCAACTGGCCGCCGGAACTATTGCGGGACAATCAGCTCACACCACCATGCGCCGCCTTTTCATCGTCTTCATGATCCTTTTGTTGCCTTTGCGCGGCTGGGCGGCGGATCTCATGGCCGTCACCATGGCGAATCAGCAGCGATTCGCTACTATAAATATAGCTAACAATGCAATTGATACAAGAACAATCCTGAGTTCTGACCAGCAAGCTCAGGTTGCAATGCCTGAAGATTGCCCGTTTTTGACATTCAGCAACGATGGCCTCGCTGAAAACGGTGGCCAGGGCGTGTCCGTTGTATGCAAGGGCTGTACCACCTGCCAGCTTTGTATGGCCTTGGTCACGGGGTACCCGGCGATGACTCGTTTTGTCGCTGCTTTGCCTCCGGCAGAACCGCTTGTTGGCACCATCCATTTCACCAGCGCCGAACGCGCTTCGGGCTTCAAACCACCCATTTCCTGATCTCCAAGCCACAGGTGCGTCTGCGTTTTTACCGCAGATTGCCTTTCGACCCGATGGACTATCCGTCCGTCATCTTGGAGAACTATGTGAACCATTTTTTTAAAATTGCACTGGGTGTGTTGCTTGGCCTGTGCGCCGTGACCAGCCAGGCCGGACCCATGGGTTTCAAGGACAGCAGCATGGCCATGGGCGACTTCAGCGCCAACTGGCAGGAGGCCTGGGTGAACCATGCTGTCACTCCGCGGGACGCGTGGGGTTTGGGTGCGGTTTGGATGCGGTCGGATGACTTGCGGCTCACCAGAAGCCTGGCGGAGGCTACCTACACCCGGCTTGCCAAACGCTGGAATGGCGAACACTCCCAAGCCAACATCTGGCTGTTGGCAGGGGTCGGTGCCTTGCGTGGCAGCGATTTCAGCGACAGCCGTCTGATGGTGGCACCGGGCATCTCGGCGGATTATGAAACCGCCCGGATCTATGTGAGCGGCACCCTGCGCCTTTACCGCGCACCGGGCATCAACCATGACTACGCGTCGATGCGGGCCGGATTTTCGTTTTACGAGACGGACTACGACGAGGTCCAGCCTTGGCTGGTGCTGGAGGCCCGGCGGATGAACAATTTGTCCGACCAAACCGAAATCACGCCCATGCTGCGGTTCATCCACAGCCGGTACTTTGTCGAAATCGGCATGAACCAAGCCAATCAAGGGCGGTTCAACTTCATGTATATTTTTTAGCACCAGGAACACTTCATCATGAAAACTTCAAAAACCAACTCGGTGGTAATGGCCGTTATCGCGCTAACATTTGCCAGCGGCTTTCCGGCCGCCCATGCAGTGACGTCGATCAAGGCCAATGTCAACGGCATGGTGTGCGCTTTTTGCGCACAGGGCATCGAAAAACGGCTGATGAAACTACCCGCGACACAGGAGGTGTTTGTCGATCTCAAGAAAAGAGTTGTCGCGATCCAGCAAAAGGAGGGCGCGGTGCTGGATCCCAAACAGGTGGCAGCCGAAATTGTCGATGCTGGCTATGACGTGACCAAAATTGAGATGCTACCGCAGTCGGTGGCAGACATCCGCGCCGAAACCAAGGCGAGAAAATGAAGGTAAATCCTCTGGCAGACATGGTTTTGGGTGATGTGACGAGCACCGCTGTGACTGGCAATCAGCCCGGGTTCTGGGCATCGATGGTCAGCCTGCTGGCCAGTTCGGGCACGTTGGTTTGTTGCACCTTGCCGGCCCTGCTGGTGGCCTTGGGAGCGGGCGCTGTGATGTCGTCCCTGGTGTCCGCTGTGCCTCAACTGGTCGGGTTGAGTGAACATAAAGAAGCGCTGTTTGGTTTCGCAGGGCTGATGCTGGGCGTGAGCGGCTGGTTGCAATGGCGAAGCCGATACGCACCTTGCCCGATTGATCCAGCGTTGCGCCAGGCCTGCCTGCGTACGCGAAAGACCTCTGCGTGGGTCTTTGGAGCCAGTGTGGTGATTTATACGGTCGGATGCTGGTTTGCGTTCGTCTTGCCCTGGCTGGCCAGTTAGCGGTATTCCTCGCTTCTGTGGCCGACTGTCCGGCCTGTGGTTCATAAGCTGATGCAACCACAGGCTCACATGGGGCAACGTGGTGAAGTTGGCGAAATTGGTGTTGAATGCAACCCAAAACTGACCCCTTGCGGGTTAAGTTTGGATTGAAATCAACATTCGGGCGAGCTCTTTCCCTTGATCCGTGTCAACAGAGCGCTCCATGACTTGGCGAACGCCTGCACCCCTTCGTGTTGAAGTCGCGCGGCCAGCGCCTCATCGTCAACACCTTCGCGCCTGAATTCCTCCAGCACGGCTTCGCTGTAGCCACCGTCCACAGCCAAGGCTGCACCCGCCTTGCCGTGGTCGGCGAACGCCAGCAGGGTCTTCTCGGGAATGGTGTCAATCGTGTCCGGTGCAATGAGGGCCTGGACGTAAAGCGTGTCGGGTGCAGCGGAATCTTTGGTGCCGGTACTGGCCCAAAGCAGGCGCTGTGGCCTCGCGCCGGCCTGAGCCAGCCTCTTCCAGCGCTCGGACGCAAGCAAATCGCGGTAGGCCCGGTAGGTTCGCATTGCAATGGCAATGCCCAGCCGGTTGTGAAACGCGGGCGCAACTCCATCCTTCACAGCCACATCCCATCGGCTGACGAACATGGAGGCCACAGACTCAACCTTTGGATCGAGGCCCGCCGCGAGTCGGCGCTCAACGCCGCGCAGATAGGCTTCGGCAGCGGCCATGTAGTGTTCCCGCGAGAATAACAAGGTCACGTTGATGGGAACACCATCGAAGATCGACTGCTCGATGGCCGTAATACCTTCAGGCGTACCGGGAATCTTGATGAGGAGGTTGGGCCGCGCCGCCCGCGCGTGCAGTTGCAGTGCGGCCTTGACGGTGCCGGCGGTGTCGTTGGCGAGCAGCGGCGAGACTTCGAGAGAGACCCAACCGTCAGCGCCTGCGCTTTCGTCAAAGATCGGCCTGAACAGATCCGCGGCCTGCGTCAGGTCTTGCAGCGCCACTTCAAAGAAGACGCCTTCATCGGTCAAGCCTTGCGCGGCCAGCTTCTGGATGGTCTGGTCATAGACACTGCTTTTGCTGATCGCCTGCTCGAAAATGGTCGGGTTCGAAGTCAGCCCGGTCACCGACAGTTCAGATATGTAGCTAGCCAGCGTACCGCTGGTCAGCAGTTCCCGCGTAATGTTGTCCAGCCAGAGGCGTTGCCCAAGATTGTGGAGTTTTCGGGTGTTGGGGTTCATCATTTTTCCTGCAAGGCAAGGACTGTATGAATGTCGACATCAAGCAGATCACCAATGCGCTCCAGGCTGAGATCGGCAGCTGGGCAGGCAGCAATGATGGCGGGGTCCAGGGCATAGTGGCCCTGGCGCGGGAAGACGGTGGTCAATCGATGCTGCATGGTCTTCTTCATCGCCGCGAGAATGCGCAACTTGTCGTCAACCATCACATAATGCTGTGCGGGGTACTGGCGCTGCACTGCGCCCAGCATTTGTTCCTTGTGGATATAGATCAACACCCGCCCGCCAACAGCATCCCACAAGCCGGAGCGCTGCACCTTGCGCGGTTGAAAAACCACGTCTCCATCCGAGAGAATCACGGTGCGGCCAAAGGTGTTCAGGCGTTCTATCACTTCCAACGCGCCGCGATAGAGACGATTGGCGAAAGGGTAGTCTATGAGGAAGCTTGACATCTGCAGCAGGCGCGGATCGCCATCGTGCCCGTGCTCGGTGTCGAGGCGGTAGCGCTGCAACGCTCCCAGGTAATCCGCATAACCGAGTTCGCCGCGCAAGGCCTCGAAGTGCACCCAATAATGGCTGGCACGGGCGGCACCGAATTCCCGCACAAGATGGGCGCGCAGATCTTCGATGATCCGGTCGTTGTCGAGCAAGGTGTTGTCCACGTCGAGCAAAAACACCGTGTCCCGAGGCGCGGTCATGGGCCAGGCTTTTCTATATGGCCGCCGAACTCGTACCGCATCGCCGACAGAATGCGGTTGGCAAAATCAGCGCGACCCCGCGAGGCGAAGCGGTCAAACAGTGCTGCACTGAGTACATGCGCTGGCACCGCTTCGTCAATCGCGGCCTGAATTGTCCAGCGGCCTTCTCCCGAATCCGAGACACGCCCACCGTAGGCCGCAAGTTCGGGGTCTTTTTGCAATGCTTGTGCGCTGAGATCAAGCAGCCAGGAGCCGATGACACTACCGCGCCGCCAGACCTCCGCAATTTCAGACAGGTTCATGTCAAACTGGTAGAACTCGGGATGGCTCAGTGGCGTAGTTTCGGCGTCGGGCACACTGTTTTGCTTGCCCACGTTGGCATTGCGAAGAATGTTGAAGCCTTCAGCGTAGGCCGCCATCAAACCGTATTCGATGCCGTTGTGGACCATCTTGACAAAATGGCCAGCCCCACAGGGACCGCAATGCAGGAATCCCTCTTCGGCAGTGCCAGTTTCAACCGTTCGACCAGGAGTCCGCGCAGCCGCCGAATTGCCAGGCGCAAGAGAAGAAAATACCGGGCGCAAATGCGCGACGATGTCGGAATCGCCGCCGATCATCAGGCAATAGCCACGGTCAAGCCCTTTGACACCCCCGCTGGTTCCGACGTCGAGGTAGTGAATGCCCCTGGCCTGCAGTTCAATGCTGCGGCGCAGGTCATCGCGGTAGTACGAATTACCGCCGTCGACAATGATGTCACCTTCGTCCAGCAGGGGCGCCAGATCCCCCAAAACCTGATCGACTGCTGCGGCTGGCACCATCAGCCAGATCAGGCGCGGCTGGGTCAGGCGCGAGACCAATTCCGTCAGGGTTGCAGCCCCAATGGCACCGTCTTTTTGCAGATTGGCGATGGCTGCCGACTGCCTGGCATAAACGACGCATTCATGGCCCTTGACAAGCAAGCGGCGCACCATGCTGCCACCCATTCGGCCCAAACCTATCATTGCAATTTGCATATCTCTTCTTTGTTGGGCATGCATGAAGGATATGCTGTGTGTTGAGCTGTGGTCTGTGCGACACCACACGGAACACCGTCTGAAGATTGCCGCAGCGTGCGCTTGCGCACAGACCAAACAGCGCGACACGGTAGACTCAGAATTGGTTCGCGCCCCTGCTCATGCAGGTTCAAATCACCCACCAAAAGTAATTCATGCCAAAAAGAATGACTGATTTTCAGGGCCCCTTACAACGACGCGGCCACCCGGTTTTGAGCAGAGATGCCCGAAATGACTCGGGAACCTGTCAAGTGCCTGAAGTTTTGCATCTGAGGCACCCGAAAAACAATGTCCTGCGGCTCACAAATGCCGAATTGGTACAACTGCAAATCCGTGTGATCGCGCTGGAACAGCTGGTGATTGTGTTGCTCACTGAAGCGACGGATCGGCAGAAGTCAATGGCCCTCGAATTGGCAAAGACCATTTCTCCAAGACCAGGCTTCACCCCGCATCGACTCACTATCCACGCAACGGCCCAGATGACTCACCTTTCTGGACGTGCCAGTCTGTTCGACACTGAATTCCCAAATTGAACCTACGCGCCGCCTAACTCATAGGTTTCGTTGAATAAGTGCGTCAAAGCAGCGGCTTGCGGAGTTGATGGCGTTTGGTCAACGGTTCCCCAATGCGGTTAATGCGTGGGTATGACGGGCGATTTGCTCGCCTTCCTGTGACGCAATGACTTGCACCACGCAGCGCGAAGCAAGCCCGCTGACTGGATTGTCTTTGGACTGGTTCCAACCTTCGTCAAGGCTGATGCCCATCCAGGACAAACGATTGCAGATTGCAGATCGCACCTGCACATCGTTTTCTCCAATTCCTGCGGTGAAGACAAGCAGATCAATGCCATCCAGTGCAAAGGTCATGGCAGCAATCTGCTTGCCCACGGAGTAGCAAAACATCTGAATCGCGAGCCGTGCGTCAGCACTTTTCGAAGCGGTCTCATGCAGCCGTCGCATGTCGCTGCTGATACCTGAAATCCCCAACAGGCCACTGCGGTGATCGACCAGCTCCGCAAGCTTGGCCGCATCAAATTTCTTTTCACGCATAAGGTAGAGCAGAACGCCCGGATCAAGATCGCCACTGCGCGTGCCCATGACCACACCTCCGGCAGGTGTCAACCCCATGCTGGTGTCAATCGATTTTCCACGTTTGACGGCGGTCACGCTTGCGCCATTGCCCAGGTGGGCGATGACGATTCGATCCGGCAGACCATGACCAAGCTGACGAATGATGGATTCACAAGACAAGCCGTGAAACCCGTAACGCTGGATACCTTCCAATTGCATTTCTTTGGGTAGAGGCAGGACGCGTGCCACGTCTGGCAGGCCAGCGTGGAAGCTGGTGTCGAAACACGCCACCTGTGGCACGCCAGGAAAGCGCTCCTGCGCAATACGAATGAACGAAAGCGCTTTTGGCATGTGCAGGGGTGCAAAGGCAACTGCCGCTTCAAGCTGCTGCATCACCGAAGCGTCGATCAGACAATGTTTGCGCAACGCCGGCCCACCATGCACAAGGCGATGCCCAATGGCGGTTGGTGTCGGCACTTTGGATCCGGCCAGCAGTTTTAAAACACCAGCAACGGCCTCTTCAGCATTGGATGCAGGGATTGTGTCTGAAAGCAAAGGGTCAGTCCGCGATGCCTCTACTCGGTACAAACCGAATTTGAAGGAAGAGGAGCCGCTGTTCAATGCCAGCACAATCATCAGGGTTGGCCTCTCCAGCACCAGTCCTTGACTTCGGGCATGTCGTCGCCGTGCTCGCTGATATAGAGTTTGTGGCGCTCCATGGTCGTCCAGTAGCGGGCGGTTTCCGCTTCGACCAGCTGCGCGTAGCGTGGAATACGCTTGATCGCATCGAGCGCCAGTTGGTAGCGGTCAAGGTTGTTCAGAACCGCCATGTCAAAGGCAGTGGTGGTGGTGCCTTCCTCTTTGTAACCGCGCACATGGATGTTGTCGTGGTTGCGCCGGCGGTAGGTGAGTTTGTGAACAATAGCGGGGTAACCATGAAAGGCGAAGATCACCGGTTTGTCGGCTGTGAACAGCGCATCGAACTCATGGTCCTCCAGCCCGTGCGGATGTTCAGAGGGCGGCTGCAACACCATCAGGTCCACCACGTTGACGAAGCGGACGCGGATGTCCGGCGCATAATTTCGCAGCAGCATCACGGCGGCCAAAGCCTCCAGCGTCGGCACATCGCCCGCGCAGGCCAACACGACATCAGGCGCGCCCTTGCCAGCGTCCAAATCGTTGCTCGCCCAGGCCCAGATGCCCGCACCCGCTGTGCAATGGCGCACCGCTGCATCCATGTCCAACCACTGCGCCTGTGGATGTTTGCCCGCGATGACCAGGTTGACGTAGTTACGGCTGCGCAGGCAGTGGTCGGTGACTGACAGCAGGCAGTTGGCGTCCGGCGGCAGGTAGATGCACACCACAT
>JANOVW010000364.1:0-15392 GCA_031417575.1 Rhodoferax sp.
GTCTGACATCCAGCGTTTGCGGGCCTGGCTTTTTTGGGTAGGCGCAACCAGCAGGGTGCCAATCGACTCGCCCTTCACCAAACGTAGCAAAGTGTCGGGCTCACGGCCATAGGCGATCACGGTTGAAGCGCCTGAACCTGCAGCCCGTTTGGCCGCCAAAATTTTGGTTAACATGCCGCCGCGCCCCAAACTGGAGCCCGCGCCACCGGCCATCAGCTCCAGCGCCGGGTCGCCCGCCAGGCCCTGCTGCACCAAGGTCGCGGCCGGGTCTTTGCGGGGATCGGCGGTGTAGAGGCCCGGTTGGTCGGTCAGGATGATCAGCGCATCCGCATCCACCAAATTGGCCACCAGCGCACCCAAGGTGTCGTTGTCACCAAACTTGATTTCGTCATTGACCACCGTGTCGTTTTCATTGATGACCGGCAAAACACCGAGTTTGAGCAAGGTGAGCAAGGTGGAGCGGGCGTTCAGGTAACGCTCACGGTCGGCCAGATCGGCATGGGTGAGCAAGATTTGGGCGCTGGGCAAACCGTGTTCGCGCAGTTTGGTTTCATACATTTGCGCCAAACCCATCTGCCCAACCGCCGCCGCCGCCTGCAATTCATGGATGGCGCTGGGGCGTTTGGTCCAGCCCAGGCGTTTCATGCCTTCAGCGATGGCACCACTGGAAACCATGATGATCTCCAGTTTGCCTTTCATCAGGATCGACATCTGGCGACACCACTCACCAATCGCGACCTCATCAAGCCCGCGGCCTTCATTGGTGACCAGGCTGGAACCCACCTTGACCACCAAACGTTTGGCGGCAGGCAAAATAGGGGAAATTATCTTATTTTGCAAAATTACTAAAAGAAAATTGGCTATCGTTCACGTAATAATTGCACAATTAGCTACTATTTAAATAGTAAATAATAGCAAAAATTATGTTTAAATTACATAAAAATCAAAAATTTAGACTTTGATATATCAAAGTGGCCGGGCCAGCCACACGGTCATTTTTCAGATTCAACAAAGCGCGGGTCCACCACCTCGGGTATTTGCTCCGCCAATTGCTGTGCCTTGACATGCTGATACACGGTTTTGACCAAGGCTTCGCAGCCCTCATGTGTCAAAGCCGAGATTTCAAACACCGGCCCTTTGAAACGCATGCGCTTGACAAAGTCTTTCACGCGCGCCGCCCGCTCGTCGTTGTCGACCATATCGAGTTTGTTGAGCACCAGCCAGCGCGGTTTGGCGTGCAAGGCTTTGTCATATTTCTTGAGCTCATTGACGATGGCCTTGGCCTGGGCAACCGGGTCGACCTTCTCGCCGTTCGCGTCGTCAAACGGTGCCAAATCAACCACATGCAGCAGCAACCGGGTGCGTTGCAAATGCCGCAAAAACAGATGCCCCAGCCCGGCACCTTCAGAGGCACCTTCGATCAAGCCCGGCAAGTCGGCCACCACAAAACTTTGTTCTGGCCCAACCCGCACCACGCCCAGGTTGGGGTGCAAAGTGGTGAACGGGTAATCGGCAATGCGCGGACGGGCATTGGAGATGGCGGTAATCAGGGTGGATTTGCCGGCATTGGGCAAACCCAACAAACCGACATCGGCCAGCACCTTCAATTCCAGTTTCAGACTTTTCTTTTCACCCGGCCAGCCGGGTGTTTTTTGGCGTGGCGCTCGGTTGATCGCGCTTTTGAAACGCAAATTGCCAAAACCGCCGTCACCGCCTTTGGCTATCGTGATGATTTCACCCGGATTGAGCAGTTCATACAAAACTTCGCCGGTTTCGGCGTCAGTGATGATGGTGCCAACCGGCATTTTCAGAGTGATGTCGGTCCCGGCTGCGCCGAACATGTCAGAACCCATGCCATGTTCGCCCCGCTTGGCATCGTGCCGGCGGGAGAACCGGAAATCAACCAAGGTGTTCAGGTTGACGTCAGCCACCGCAAAAACGTGTCCGCCACGCCCGCCGTCGCCGCCGTTGGGGCCGCCAAACTCCTTGTATTTTTCGTGCCTGAACGAGACGCAGCCCGCCCCGCCATCTCCTGCAGAGATGTCGATAAAGGCTTCGTCAACAAATTTCACTAATCACCCCTCAGAAATAAAAAACCCCGCGCGGGTGCGCAGGGTTTGCCAGTGTGCACCAAGACAGTTTAAGCTGCTGTGACGTTCACTGTTTGTTTGTTCAGCGCGCCTTTGACCGCAAAACTCACGTGCCCGTCTGCCAAGGCAAACAGGGTGTGGTCTTTGCCAATACCGACGTTGGTGCCAGGGTGGAACTTGGTACCGCGCTGGCGCACGATGATGGCGCCCGCGCTGATGACTTCGCCACCGAACACTTTAACGCCGAGCATTTTGGGCTTGGAATCGCGCCCGTTTCGCGTAGAGCCGCCGCCTTTTTTCTGTGCCATGACCTGTGTCCTTCAGCTTTGAGACGTTTAAGCAGCGATGTCACCGATCAACAGTTCAGTGAACTGTTGGCGATGGCCCTGACGTTTTTGATAGTGTTTGCGACGACGCATTTTGAAAATGCCGACCTTGTCGTGTTTGCCATGAGCCACAACCGTGACTTTGACTGTCGCGCCGGACACCAGGGGTGTGCCAATCTTGATATCTGCGCCGTTACCGACCGCCAACACCTGATCAAACACGATTTCCTGGCCTACGTCCGCAGCAATCTGTTCTACTTTAATTTTTTCACCGGCAGCAACACGATACTGTTTGCCACCGGTTTTTATGACCGCGTACATGATGACCTCTTTTTTGAGTTAAAAGCTCTACAAACGTATTTTTGCAGAGCCTTCGAGTATAACACGGGCCCCGATTCCGAGGCAATGCCCCGCAACCAGACGCCAATTGGCTTTCTATAATCGGCTCTGCACTGCTTTTTGGCCCTCTTCACTTGCAACCGCTTACCTCCCCAAACGCACAGATACCAGGCTCCGCCAACAGCGAATTGCCCGAATCCTTGTTGCCGCTGATCGCTGACGATATGCAGGCGGTAGATCGGGTCATCAGTGATCGACTGGCGTCGGGTGTTCCTTTGGTAGGCCAGGTGTCGCGCTACATCATTGGTGCCGGAGGAAAGCGCCTGCGTCCCATCCTTTTGTTGTTGACCAGCGGAGCTCTGGGTTGCTCGGTGCCCATGCGCCACAACCTGGCAGCCGTTGTGGAATTCATACACACCGCTACCTTGCTGCATGACGACGTAGTGGATGAATCGGCCATGCGGCGCGGCAACCCGACGGCCAACGCCGCCTTTGGCAACCCGGCCAGCGTATTGGTCGGTGATTTTTTGTATTCCCGTGCCTTTCAAATGCTGGTGGAAGCCAACGACATGCGCATTTTGCAGGTCCTTGCCGACGCCACCAATGTGATCGCCGAGGGAGAGGTGATGCAGCTGATGAACATGCACAACGCCGGGCTGGACGAAGCAGGATACCTTCAGGTGATTCGCTCCAAAACCGCCAAACTTTTTGAGGCCAGCGCCCGTGTTGGCGCTCTTCTGGCACAGGCCAGTCCTGAACAGGAGGCCGCCTGTGCCGATTTCGGGCAAGCGCTGGGCACCGCCTTTCAGGTCATCGACGACGTACTGGATTACACCGGCGACGCTGTCGTGATGGGAAAAAACCTTGGCGACGACCTGCGGGAGGGCAAAGCGACATTACCCCTGATTGCGGCCATGCAACGGGGCAGCCCCGCACAAAGCCGCGTCATTTCTTCGGCGATTGAACGCGGAGAAATTGGCAAACTCAACGAGATAATTGCCATCGTGCAATCCACCGGTTCGCTCGTGGTCGCCCGTGACGCGGCGGCCCAAGAGGCGCAACGCGCCATCGAAGCGGCCAAACGTTTGCCCCACACTGCCTACTCAGCCTGTTTGATACAATTGGCAACCGGTTTGTTGCAACGAAATCACTGATTCAGCGGCTGGTTTTCGACAGGTCGGCAACTCGGCAATTTGGCAGATTGACCACTTTTCCCGGCTTGCTTTGGCCTTCACCATTCGGGGTGTAGCTTAGCCTGGTAGAGCGCTACGTTCGGGACGTAGAGGCCGGAGGTTCGAATCCTCTCACCCCGACCAGTTGTTGGAATTTTGCGCACGATATTGCACCTATTGGCTAGGTAAAGCGCCTGCAACGTAGTACATTCTCAGGTCATGGCCGCCGTCGAAAACGCTTCCCGAAACCCTTTGCCTGTTGCGCTACCCGGATTGGGTCGCGCACTCATATCTGCTGGCAAGTTGGGGCAAAAATCTGCCGAAGAAATTTTCCGCAAAGCTACGGGCAACCGTACCAGCTTTATTGCTGAATTGACCGGTTCCGGTGCAGTGTCGGCGTTTGATCTGGCGCACACCATGTCCAATGCATTCGCAGCACCATTGGTAGACCTAGACGCGATTGACCTGCAGCGCCTGCCCAAAGGCCTGCTGGACCCCAAAATTTGCAGCGCCTACCGAATCGTCGTTTTGTCAAAACGCGGCAACCGGCTGATTGTTGCCACAGCCGATCCGTCCGATCAGCAGGCGGCTGAAAAAATCACATTTGCCTCGCAAATGGGGATCGATTGGGTCATTGCAGAATATGACAAGTTGCTCAAACTGGTGGAGGTCAACTCCGCCACTGCCACCGAAACGATGGAAGAGATCATCGGTACGGAGTTTGAGTTTGATGAAGGTGCGACAGATGGGTTGACAGAAGGCGACCAGGGAACAATGTCGGAGGTCGACGACGCACCAGTTGTCAAGTTCTTGCACAAAATGCTGATCGACGCCTTTTCAATGCGCGCATCAGACCTGCATTTTGAGCCTTTCGAAACCACCTACCGCGTGCGTTTTCGCATCGACGGTGAGTTGCGTGAGATTGCCTCGCCACCCGTGGCCATCAAAGACAAACTGGCCTCCCGTATCAAGGTAATCTCCCGGCTGGATATTTCTGAAAAACGGGTGCCGCAAGATGGCAAGATGAAACTCAAAATCGGTCCCAACCGGGTGATAGATTTTCGGGTGAGCACCCTGCCCACCATGTTTGGCGAGAAAATCGTGATCCGAATTCTGGACCCGAGTTCAGCCAAATTGGGAATTGACGCGCTGGGCTACGACGACGTTGAAAAAGAGCGTTTGCTCTCGGCCATCAGCCGTCCCTATGGCATGATTTTGGTGACTGGCCCGACCGGATCCGGCAAGACCGTGTCGTTGTACACCTGCCTGAATATCCTGAACAAAGCGGATGTCAATATCGCCACCGCCGAAGATCCCGCAGAAATCAACCTGCCCGGTGTGAACCAGGTGACGGTGAATGAAAAAGCCGGGCTCACCTTCGCGGTCGCTCTGCGGGCTTTCCTGCGCCAAGATCCCGACATCATCATGGTGGGAGAAATTCGGGATTTGGAAACCGCTGACATTTCCATCAAGGCGGCTCAAACCGGGCATTTGGTGTTGTCAACGCTGCACACCAATGACGCACCCTCGACGGTTATCCGCATGCTGAACATGGGCGTCGCGCCATTCAATATCGCATCGAGTATTGTGCTGATCACTGCGCAACGTCTGGCACGCCGTCTGTGCATGAACTGCCGCGCGTTTGCGGATATTCCACGCAAGGCGCTGGTCGAGGCCGGTTTTGAAGACAAAGATTTTGAAACCAGCTGGGCGCCTTATCGTCCGGTCGGCTGCTCGGCCTGCAATGAGGGTTACAAGGGACGGGTGGGTATTTACCAGGTGATGCCCGTGTCTGAAGAAATCCAGCGCATTATTTTGCGCAGTGGCAGTTCGCTGGATATCGCTGATCAGGCCAAACGGGAAGGCGTGCGAACCCTGCGTCAATCGGGCCTGCAAAAGGTTCGACAAGGCCTGACCTCGCTGGAAGAAGTGCTGGCTGTAACCAACGAATGACGCCTGACATGCAGTCGAACCATCGTTTTGGGCCGGGACTGACGGCAGCCCCAAGAAATTTCAAAGGAAATCATGGCAACCGCTAAACCCAAGGACAAAGTTGAACAGGTCTTCGAATGGGAAGGCAAGGATCGCAATGGCAAGCAAGTCAAGGGTGAGATTCGGGCTGGTGGAGAAAACCAGGTGTATTCGGCGCTTCGCCGCCAAGGCATTACGCCGACAAAAGTAAAAAAGCGTCGCACCAGCGGTGGCAGCAGCATCAAACCCAAAGACATGGCGATCTTTACGCGCCAGTTGGCGACGATGATGAAAGCGGGCGTACCGCTGCTGCAGGCTTTTGACATTGTGGGCCGCGGCAACCCCAATCCACGCGTCACCAAATTGCTGTCCGACATTCGCACCGACGTGGAAACCGGTACCAGCTTGAGCGTGGCATTTCGCAAGTTTCCGCTTTATTTTGACAACCTCTATTGCAATCTGGTGGAGGCCGGTGAGTCGGCTGGTATTCTGGATCAACTGCTGGATCGGCTGGCGGTGTACATGGAGAAAACAGAAGCGATCAAATCCAAAATCAAGGCTGCGCTGATGTACCCCATCGCGGTGTTGATCACCGCGTTTGTGGTGGTAGCGGTGATCATGATATTTGTGATCCCGTCATTCAAATCAGTGTTTTCATCGTTTGGTGGCGAATTACCCATGCCAACGCAGGTTGTGATCGCCATGAGCGAGTATTTCGTGCAGTACTGGTGGCTGATTTTCGGTGGCTTGGGGGGTGGTTTTTACTTTTTCATGGAGTCCTGGAAGCGCAACGAAAAGATGCAGGCTTTCATGGACCGTGTGATGCTGAAAATGCCCATTTTTGGCACCTTGGTCGATAAATCCTGTATTGCCCGTTGGACGCGTACTTTGTCAACGATGTTTGCTGCTGGTGTGCCGTTGGTTGAGGCCCTGGACTCAGTGGGTGGCGCCTCCGGCAACTACGTTTACCAGTCTGCAACGGTGAAAATCCAGCACGAAGTGTCGACCGGCACAGCGTTGACGGTGGCCATGACCAACGCCAATCTGTTTCCTTCCATGGTTTTGCAGATGTGCGCCATTGGTGAAGAGTCTGGCTCCATCGACCACATGCTGGGCAAAGCAGCAGATTTTTACGAGGCTGAGGTCGATGACATGGTGGCCGGAATATCCAGCTTGATGGAACCCATCATCATTGTGGTTTTGGGAACCGTGATTGGCGGCATTGTGGTCGCCATGTACCTACCCATTTTCAAGCTGGGTCAAGTGGTTTGATGTCGGGCGTGTTTTGGTTAGATGTCACGGCGTTCGCTGTGCTTGGCCTACTGGTCGGCAGTTTCCTGAACGTCGTCATCTACCGCTTGCCCAAAATGATGGAGCGGCAATGGCAGGCCGAATATGCGCAAATGAACCCGGTCACCCCAGATGTGGGTGCCGATTCACCACCGCCCACCGGTGCGTATGCCCATCAATCCGCTACAGAGCCATTCAACCTGATGACACCGCGCTCGTGTTGTCAATCCTGTGGTCATCAGATTCGATGGTTTGAGAATGTTCCGGTGCTGAGTTATCTGGTTTTGGGTGGCAAGTGTTCCCAGTGCAAAGCCTCCATCAGCCTGCGTTATCCGGCTATCGAGCTGACCTGCGCATTCTTTTTTGCCATTGCTTTTGTTCACCACGGAGCTCATTGGCTGGCGGTGGCGTGGGCTGCATTTGCGGCCATGCTGATCACGCAGTTCTTTATCGATTTTGATACCCAGTTGCTGCCGGATGACATCAACTACCCCCTGATGTGGCTTGGTTTGGCCGTTGCAGCACTTGGGGCCAGCCGGATTTCACTAACATCCGCGGTGTGGGGCGCGATTTGGGGCTATCTGAGCCTGTGGCTGGTATTTCATGTCTACCGTTTGCTCACGGGCAAAGAGGGCTTTGGGTACGGCGACTTCAAATTGTTGGCGGGGTTAGGGGCCTGGTTTGGCAGCGAGTTCCTGATTGCCATCATTTTGTTGGCATCAGTTGTCGGAAGCCTGATGGGTGGATTGATGTTGGTGGTTGGCAAACTCGCCAACAAAGATATCCCCATTGCCTTTGGGCCCTACCTGGCCGGGGCAGGCTTGCTGGCTATGGCGGTTGGCCCGGAACGCGTGATGCACTGGGCGCCCTTTGCATTTCCGTTTGCGGCGCTGGCACGCTGAAACGGGCCAGCCTGCAGCCAAGCCCTCTTACAAGCAGCGGTCTGCACCCTAAAACCATGTTGAGACTAGGCCTGACAGGCGGAATCGGTAGCGGCAAAAGCACCGTCGCCAGCATGCTGGTAGCCTGCGGCGCGACACTGGTTGACGCCGATGCCATTTCGCGCGCCACCACGGCCACGGGGGGCTCGGCAATCAGTGCAATTGCGGCAACGTTTGGCGCTGATTTCATCGGTGCGGACGGCGCGCTTGACCGCGACCAGATGCGCACTTTGGCCTACGCCGATCCGCTTGCCCGCAAGCGACTCGAGACGATATTGCATCCGCTGATCGGCGCGGAGATTGAGCGTCAAGTACAGGCAGCTAAACAAGCGGCGTCAACTTGCCTGGTCATCGACATTCCGCTGCTGGCGGAAGGCGGTCACTGGCGCAGCAAATTGGATCGGGTGGTGGTGGTCGATTGCCCGCCCGCAATTCAAATGAGTCGGGTGATGCACCGCAGCGGTTTGAACCAAACTGCGGTCGAAGCCATCATTGCCACACAGGCAACCCGCCGCAATCGGCTCGCTTGCGCAGATTTTGTGATTTCAAATGCGGCTAGTGATTTGGCCGACTTGCAAGCCCGAATTACAGCGCTGTGTCCCTACATTGGATTGCCGACTTGGTCTGGGCTGCTTCAAACAGGCAGTGCACCCGCGGGTCTATCATCCGTCTCGTCAGCTTGACCAAACTGCCCAGAAAAAAGCCCGCCCGCACGCCACCCGGCCTATCTCAAAACGTGTCCAGGAACCCATTGTGATTCTCTACGAATACCCTTTTAACGAACGGATTCGCACCTATTTGCGTCTGGAACACCTGTTTGAAGCGCTTCGCCAGCTCCTGCAGCGTGAAACGGCACTCGACCACCATTACGCCTTGACCACCTTGTTTGAAATCATGGAGGTCGGGGCCCGGGCAGATCTGAAATCGGATGTGCTCAAAGACTTGGAAAAGCAAAAACAAGCGCTGAACGGTTTTCGGGGTAACCCGGCCATTTCTGAACAGGCGCTGGATGGGTTCATCGCCGCAATTGACCAACGATTCGCAGCCCTCAGCAGTTTGCCTGGCAAAGTCGGACAGTCACTGACTGAAAACGACTGGCTGATGAGCATTCGCAGCCGCGTAGGCATTCCAGGCGGCACCTGCGAATTTGATTTGCCTGCGTATTACGCCTGGCAGCAAGGCCCCGCAGCGAAACGCCTGGCTGACTTGGCCGTCTGGCTTGCCAAATTTACACCGCTCGCCGATGCCGTACAAATGTTGCTTCAGATGCAGCGGGATGCCGGCATTGCGCAAAAAGTAATCGCCAGTGCAGGGCAGTTTCAGCAGAATCTGCCACAAGGCAAAACTTTCCAGCTCTTGCGCTTGCGGCTGGACCCGGCGCTGGGGTTGATTCCCGAGATCAGTGGCAATCGCCTGATGGTGTCGATCAGATTCATGCGGCAGGAAGATGATCAGCGCCTGCACCATGCGCCACAGGACGTTGCTTTTGAACTGACCCTCTGTTCATGAGCACGGGTGATAACGGTGATCCGCAAAATACAAGCTTGGGGCGGATTGTGATGTGCCCTGCCTGTCACAAAGACAGCCTATATGCGCCGCAAAACAGCTTCAGGCCGTTTTGCAGTGAGCGTTGCAAAAACCACGACTTCGGCGCGTGGGCCAGCGAAGCGTTTCGGATGCCGACTGAATCGCCGCCAGATGATCAAATATTTTGTGATGCGAAATATCAATAAGAAAAATGGGCGATTGCTCCCAAAACAATTGCACAAATAGCTATTTATTTGGGTACAAAAATGTTAATTTTTTAATTAATTATCTTGTAACCACCCTAAAACCGGAATAGTTCCAGGCAAAATGGGCGCCAAAGCAACGGGCAAACGCTGCCAACTAAATTGTTGCCCTTCGCGCATCGTCATCTCTCCCGTCCAGGCGAACACTTTGCAAAAATTCAGACACACCAGGGCATGTGGGTAATCAACGGTTTCGGTTTTCCACGTCACCACATCGGTTGGTTGCTGCCCCAGAAAAATGCCCAACTCTTCGTGCAATTCGCGGCGCAAAGCATCGTGCACGGTTTCACCGGTTTCGACTTTCCCGCCAGGAAATTCCCAATAGCCCGCGTAAGCCTTGCCAGCAGGCCGGGTGGTCAACAAAAAAGTGCCGTCAGCCCTGAATAACACGCCCACAGCCACTTGAACCAATTCCCGGCGGGCACCGTTTTGCCGGGCCAAGCCGGCATCGGCGATCAGAATGTTGCTCACCTCGAATCAGGCCGTCAGGGTATGGCTGCCTGCGTAGTTACGGGCAAACTGCCAGGCCACACGCCCGCTGCGCGAGCCGCGCTCCAGCGCCCAAACCAGTGCTTCGGGTCGCGCAGCGTCGATGGCAGCCTGCGTTACGCCATAAGACGACAGCCACTGCGCCACGATCGTCAGGTATTCAGCTTGGGTAAATGGGTAAAAGCTGACCCACAAGCCAAAACGCTCCGACAGCGAAATTTTTTCCTCCACCACCTCGCCAGGATGAACTTCACCATCTTCCGTATGGCTGTAAGTCAGATTTTCGGCCATGTATTCGGGCAACAAGTGGCGCCGATTGCTGGTGGCATAAACCAGCACGTTGGCGCTGGTGGCCGCGACCGAACCGTCCAGAACAGATTTCAGGGCCTTGTAGCCGGGTTCACCATCTTCGAAGCTCAGATCATCACAAAAAACAATGAATTTTTCAGGGCGATCGGCAACCACATCCACAATATCGGGCAAATCAACCAGATCGGCCTTGTCCACCTCGATCAGGCGTAAACCCAGGTGCGCATATTCATTCAGGCAGGCTTTGATCAGTGACGATTTGCCGGTTCCGCGAGCACCCGTCAGCAGCACATTGTTGGCAGGCTTGCCACTCACCAATTGCAGGGTGTTGAGCCGGATTTTCTCCTTCTGGACATCAATCTCCTGAAGGTCCGCCAAGCGTAATGTGCCGACGTGGCGAACCGGTTCCAACACACCATGCCCCGAGCTGCGTTTGCGGTATCGAAATGCGTTGGAGGCGCCCCAATCAGGTTGGCTCAGCGCTTGTGGCAATACCGACTCAATTCGTGCCATCAATTGCTCGGCCCGCACCAGCAGTCGGTCAAAATTCTCGTTCATGATCGGTAATCGGCATTGATGGATACGTAGTCGTGGCTGAGATCGCAGGTCCATACGGTGTCATGCGCATCGCCGCGCCCCAAGCTGACGCGCACCAGAATTTCGCTTTTTTTCATCACCCGCTGGCCATCCTCTTCACGGTACGCCGGATGCCGGCCGCCACGGGTGGCCACATGAACGTCATCCAGATGAAGTTCGATGTGCGCGGGGTCCAAATCGCCAATACCGGCATATCCCACCGCTGCCAAGATGCGCCCAAGGTTGGGGTCGCTGGCAAAAAACGCAGTTTTGACCAGCGGCGAGTGGGCAATCGCATAGGCTACCTGGCGACACTCAGCGGCGTTTTTGCCACTTTCAACCCGTACTGTGATGAATTTGGTTGCGCCCTCGCCATCACGCACAATGGCCTGTGCCAACAAGGTGGCGACTTCCAGCATGGCCGTCAAGAGGGCTTCTCCATCCGGGCTTTCGAGGCTGGTGATATTTGGGTTGCCTGCCCGGTTGGTCGCAATGGTTACAAACGAGTCATTGGTGGAAGTGTCTCCATCAACCGTTGCCCGGTTGAAGGAGCCTTCGGCCAGGCTCAACGCCAACTGTTGCATAACGGCTTGGCTGACACAGGCATCGGTCGCCATAAACCCCAACATCGTGGCCATATTGGGCCGAATCATGCCCGCGCCCTTGCTGATGCCGGTGATGCTGACCGTTTTGCCTCCCAACACCAGACGTTTGCTGAATGCCTTGGGTACGGTATCGGTCGTCATGATGCCTTGCGCAGCTCGCAACCATTGGCCAGCCCCTGCGTCAGATCCAGGGCCCGATCTTGCATCTGCCAAGGCTGCGGGCAACCCCGCCACGACTCGGTCTACCGGCAACGGTTCCATGATGACACCGGTTGAAAACGGCAATATCTGGCTGGGCTGCAAATCCAACAACGTGGCCAAGGCCTGGCAGGTTTCGCGCGTACGTGCCAGCCCGTCATGCCCAGTGCCCGCGTTGGCATTGCCGGTGTTGATCAGCATGGCGCGAATGCCGGTGGATGCTGCGGAATCATCACCATCGCCAGTCGAAGCGAAACGGGCCAGGTTCTCACGACACACCAGCACGGGTGCTGCACAGAAACGGTTTTGAGTAAAAACGCCGGCCACCGAGGAGCCCTCGGCGATCAGGACGACTGTCAGGTCTTTGCGGCCTGGTTTTCGGATGCCAGCCTCCGCGACGCCGATCCGCACCCCCGGAACCGCAAACAATTGTTCAGCCAACGGCTGCGAAAGGTTGACGGGCATATCGCTCCTCTAGTCGAAAAACTTAATCCAAAAATTCAATCGACAAAATTAAAAATAAGGCCTCAGGCAAATCGCTCAGGCGAGTTTGCCGTGGCAGTGTTTGTATTTTTTTCCACTGCCGCAAGGACACGGCTCGTTGCGCCCCACCCTGGGCACCTCAGAGTCTGTTGACAACGCCAATGAGCCCACGGTGTTGGGGTCAACTTGCGACGCCACGTCGCCATTTTCAGTGGGCCCCGTGTAGGTAACGTTGGAAATCATCTCCCCGCGTTGCTCAATTTCCTGAGCGGCCTGTTCCAACTGCTCGCTGGCCTGGATTTTCACAGTCATGAGCAATTTGGTGACCTCATTCTTGACCGTATCCAGCAACTGGCCAAACAGCTCAAACGCCTCCCGTTTGTATTCTTGCTTGGGTTGTTTTTGAGCATACCCACGCAAATGAATACCTTGACGCAAATAGTCGAGCGAACTCAAGTGTTCACGCCAGTGGTTGTCTATGCTTTGCAAGAGAACCATGCGCTCGAACTGCACAAAATTTTCGGCACCCACTTGTTCCACTTTGGCATTGAAGGACTGATGGGCAGCCTGAACGGTCTTTTCAACAATTTCCTCATCTGTGATGGCGCTGGCATTTTTGATGGTGTCGGCCAGACCCAACGAAAGCTGCCAATCATCCGCCAGTGCTTTTTCAAGCGCAACAATATCCCATTGCTCTTCGACAGACTCCAGTGGCACATACTGGCGAACCAGATCCGTGAAACACCCCTCGCGAAGCGACGCGATCTGGGCGGTCAAATCAGTCGCATCCAAAATTTCATTGCGCTGCTGATAAATAACCTTGCGCTGGTCATTGGAAACGTCGTCGTACTCAAGCAGCTGTTTGCGCATATCAAAATTGCGCGCTTCTACCTTGCGCTGGGCGCTCTCAATACTGCGGGTCACCATGCCAGCTTCAATAGCCTCACCGGCCGGCATCTTGAGCCTGTCCATGATGGCCCGAACACGATCCCCCGCAAAAATGCGCATCAATGAATCGTCCAGGCTCAGGTAAAACCGCGACGAGCCGGGGTCACCCTGACGGCCCGAACGGCCACGCAACTGATTGTCGATGCGGCGCGATTCATGCCGCTCAGTGGCGATGATGCGCAATCCACCCAAAGATTTCACCAGTTCGTGGTCAATCTTCCATTGGTTGCGTTGTTGCTCTATCAAACCGGGTTTCGCATCGGGCGCAATGGCTTCGTCGAGCTCAATGGCGCTCAAAGCCTTTTCAAGGTTGCCGCCCAACACAATGTCCGTCCCACGGCCCGCCATGTTGGTGGCGATGGTGATCATTTTGGGGCGCCCAGCCTGTGCCACGATATCGGCCTCTTTGGCATGCTGCTTGGCGTTCAGCACCTGGTGAGGCAATTTTTCACGCTGCAGCAGCTCCGAAATAATTTCAGAGTTTTCAATGGAGGTCGTGCCGACGAGAACCGGCTGGCCCCGCTCAAAACATTCCCGAATATCCTGTATCGCGGCTTCATACTTTTCCGGGGTGGTTTTGTAGACACGGTCCAGTTGGTCCTCGCGCCGGCTCGGCCGATTGGGCGGCATGACCACGGTTTCGAGACCGTAGATTTCCTGAAATTCGTAGGCTTCGGTGTCCGCTGTACCGGTCATGCCAGCCAATTTGCCATACAAGCGGAAGTAATTCTGAAATGTGATGGATGCCAAGGTCTGGTTTTCAGCTTGTATCTGCACACCTTCTTTGGCTTCAACCGATTGATGCAAACCGTCGCTCCAACGCCGACCCGTCATCAATCGCCCGGTGAATTCATCAACAATCACGATTTCTCCCGCCTGCACCACGTAATGCTGGTCTTTGTGGTACAGGTGTTTTGCCCGTAACGCAGCGTTCAAGTGGTGCATCAGCGTGATATTGGCCGGGTCGTACAGGGTGGCACCTTCGGGGATCAAACCCATGCCAAACAAAATTCGTTCGGCATTCTCATGCCCCTGTTCAGTCAAAAAAACCTGGTGACTTTTTTCGTCCACGGTGAAATCGCCAGGCTTGGTAACGCCCTCGCCCGTGCGGGGATCCGCCTCGCCTTCCTGGCGAACAAGCTGCGGCACCACCTGTTTGATCGCCACATAAAGACTGGTGTGGTCATCGGCCTGACCGCTAATGATCAGCGGTGTTCGCGCCTCGTCAATCAGGATGGAGTCCACTTCGTCGACGATGGCATAGTTGAGGCCGCGCTGAACCCGATCAGCAACCTCATAAACCATGTTGTCGCGCAGGTAGTCAAAGCCGAACTCATTGTTGGTTCCATACGTGATGTCGGCCCGGTAGGCAGATTGCTTTTCTTCACGTGACATGCCCGGCACATTGACGCCGACCGTCAGGCCCAGAAAATTGTAAAGCTTGCCCATCCACTGCGCGTCCCGAGTCGCCAGATAGTCGTTTACGGTCACCACATGGACGCCTTTGCCAGACAGGGCATTCAAATAAACGGGCAACGTCGCCGTCAAGGTCTTGCCCTCGCCCGTACCCATCTCGGAAATTTTGCCTTGATGCAACGACATGCCGCCTTGAAGCTGCACATCGAAATGGCGCATTTTCATGGCCCGTTTGGAGCCCTCACGTACAACGGCAAACGCATCCGGCAACACATCATCCAGCGTTTCACCGGCCGCCAGGCGCTGTCGAAATTCTTCGGTTTTTGCGGTTAAAGCCGTGTCGGTCAACGCTTCAAGCTGGGCCTCCATTGCGTTGATTCGGGCAACACCACTGCGGTACTGCTTTAGCAGCCGATCATTACGGCTGCCAAAAATTCGGGTCAAAAAGT
>JANOVW010000365.1:0-9917 GCA_031417575.1 Rhodoferax sp.
GAACACAATCGGTTTGCTGCCGTCCACCACCCCCGCGTGGTTGATCTGCCGCACGGCGGCATGGGCTTTGTCGGGTGAATCGATGAAGGGCAGGCGAATGTGCCGCGCTGCCAGGTCAAATTGCGCCAGGATGGCGTTGCCAAAGGTTTCAGCGGTGATGCCGGTGCCGTCGGAGATGAAAAACACGCTGCGCGCGATGGCGGAGCCCGATGGCAGGGATGAGCCCGGTTCAAGCGACAAATCGCCGAAAAAAGTGGTGGGAGCGTTCATGGTTTGATTGTGAACCAACTGTTGGCGCCTGTCCTGCCAGGAGTCCCGCCGGGTGTCTCTGGAGTCGGCCGCCACAGCCATACAATGTTCAGACCCGCCTGACCTGCCCCAAGCCGCCCGACTTCATGCAACGCCGCACACCCGCAACCGCAACAAAACGCTGCGAGCCGTTTGCCACCCGGTTTTTTACTTCTGGAGTTTTCCCATGTCTACACTTTTTGCAGCGACTGACCTGGTCGTTCCGTTTGAAAACCTGAGAATGGATGATGTCGAAGCGGTAGGCGGTAAAAACGCCTCCCTCGGCGAGATGATTTCGCAGCTACCCACTGGTGTGAAAGTACCCACCGGTTTTGCCACTACTGCGCATGCCTTTCGGCAGTTTTTGGCGCACGACGCCCTGGCTGACAAGATCAAACAGCGTCTGGACAACCTCAACACCGATGACGTGCGGGCGCTTGCCGTGGCCGGCGCAGACATTCGCGCGATGGTTGAGAAGCAGCCTTTTCCGGCAGACCTCGAAGCCGCCATCCGCGCATCGTTCGCTACCTTGAGTGCGGGCAACCCGCAGGCTTCGTTTGCCGTGCGATCGTCGGCCACGGCAGAAGATTTGCCAGATGCCTCGTTCGCAGGCCAGCAGGAAACCTTCTTGAACGTGGTGGGTATCGAGGATGTTTTGCACAAAATGAAAGAGGTGTTTGCCTCTTTGTATAACGACCGGGCCATCAGTTACCGGGTGCACAAAGGCTTTGCGCATGAGCACGTGGCCTTGTCGGCAGGCGTGCAGCGCATGGTGCGCTCAGACCTGGGCGCTGCAGGGGTGATGTTCACCATTGACACCGAATCGGGTTTCGAAGAGGTGGTGTTCATCACCTCCAGCTACGGCTTGGGTGAAACCGTGGTGCAGGGTGCCGTGAACCCCGACGAGTTTTACGTCCACAAACCCATGTTGCGGGCGGGCAAACGCGCGGTGATACGGCGTAGCCTGGGCTCCAAACTGATCCAGATGGAGTTCACCACGGCAGCCGAAAAGGCCGAAGGGGCCCTGAAGGGCAAGCTGGTCAAAACGACGGATGTGCCAACCGAAATGCGCAACCGTTATTCGCTGACCGATGCTGACGTGGAACAACTGGCCCACTACGCGCTGGTGATTGAAAAACACTATGGCCGGGCGATGGACATCGAATGGGGAAAAGACGGCACCGATGGTCAGTTGTACATCTTGCAGGCCCGGCCCGAAACCGTGAAGAGCCAGGCGGCTGGCAAAGCCGAATACCGTTACAAACTCAAGGGCAAAAGCGCCGTGTTGTCCGAAGGCCGTGCGATTGGCCAAAAAGTGGGCACCGGCCCGGTGCGCATCGTGCACAACATCAGCGAGATGGACCAAGTCCAGGCGGGCGACATCTTGGTGACCGACATGACCGACCCGAACTGGGAGCCGGTGATGAAACGCGCGTCGGCGATTGTCACCAACCGGGGCGGGCGCACTTGCCACGCGGCGATCATTGCGCGCGAGCTGGGCATTCCGGCGGTGGTGGGGTGTGGCAACGCCACCGAAACGCTAAAAGACGGCATGTTGGTCACCGTGAGTTGCGCCGAGGGCGATACCGGCTTTATTTACGACGGCCTGCTGGAAACCGAAATCTCTGAAGTGGTACGTGGCGAAATGCCCGAGATCCCGATCAAGATCACCATGAACGTCGGCAACCCGCAACTGGCTTTTGATTTTTGCCAGTTGCCCAATGCCGGTGTCGGCCTGGCGCGGCTGGAGTTCATCATCAACAACAACATCGGCGTGCACCCCAAGGCCATTCTGGACTACCCTAATGTCGACGCCGACCTGAAAAAAGCGGTGGAATCCGTGGCGCGCGGCCATGCGTCGCCCCGTGCGTTTTATGTCGACCGCGTGGCCGAAGGTGTGGCAACAATTGCGGCGGCGTTTTGGCCCAAACCGGTCATTGTGCGTTTGTCTGATTTCAAAAGCAACGAATACCGCAAACTGATTGGCGGCAGCCGTTATGAGCCGGAAGAAGAGAACCCGATGCTTGGGTTCAGGGGTGCCGTGCGTTACCTGAGCGCCGACTTCGGCGAGGCCTTTGCCATGGAATGCGAGGCCCTGAAGCGGGTTCGCGAAGACATGGGCCTGACCAACGTCGAGGTCATGGTGCCGTTTGTGCGCACGTTGGGCCAGGCCAAGGCAGTGACGGAATTGCTGGCCAAGCATGGTTTGAAGCGCGGGCAGGGCGCAACCAGCCCCACTGCCGCAGACGGTCTCAAAATCATCATGATGTGCGAGATCCCCAGCAATGCCATTCTTGCAGCCCAATTTTTGGAGTATTTCGATGGTTTTTCCATCGGATCGAACGATTTGACCCAGTTGGGATTGGGTCTGGATCGTGACTCAGGCCTGGAATTGCTGGCGCATGATTTTGACGAACGCGACCCGGCCATCAAGGCCATGATCCGCATGGCCATTCAGGCCTGCAAAGCCCAAAACAAATATGTCGGTATTTGCGGCCAGGGCCCCAGCGATCACCCGGATTTTGCCAAGTGGCTGGCCGAAGAGGGCATTTCCAGCCTGTCGTTGAACCCCGATTCGGTGATTGCGACCTGGCAAGGTCTGGCGCAGGCGGGCTGATCAATGCTACAGCTCGGGTACGCCTGTACGTGGCGAACCCGAGCGGGGTTTGGTGTTAACTGCCGATGACACCACCGTCGTTTTTGCGGATGACCACGTTCGAAGAACGGGGTCGGCCGCCGGGGGTGTAGTCTGGCCAATTGGAAAACTTGGCAGGTTCACGTGGGTCACTGCGGTCCGTGGGCGTTTCGCCGGGATGTTGCACGCTGATAAACATCGTGGTGCCATCGGGCGTGAAGGTACAACCGGTGATTTCGCAGTTGGTTGGGCCCGTCAAAAAGCGGCGTGTTTCGCCCGTGTTGGGGTCGCAAGCCAGCATCTGGTTGTTGCCGATTTTCTGGAATTCGCCTTTGTACATTTGAGTGGCGTGTGCGTCGGTCTGAATCCACAACAAACCACGTTTGTCAAAGGCAATGCCATCGGGGCAGCCGTAAATGTCGCCCTTGATATTGCCCTTGGCCTCAGGGCGCTCGTTGGCGGGGTCGCCCGCCAGTACCAGCAGGTTCCACTGCATCCCCTTGCCATCAAAATCGCTGTCATCCTTCCAACGGATGATCTGGCCCATGCTGTTGTTGGCGCGCGGGTTGGCTGCATCTACACCGGGCTGGTTTGGTTGCCCGCGCGAGCTGTTGTTGGTCAGCGTGCAGTAAACCCAGCCGCTGTTCGGGTCGATCGCCAGCCATTCAGGCCTGTCCATCTTGGTCGCACCCAAAAGATCGCTGGCCTGCCGCGCTTTGATAACCACCTCACCTTGGTCGGCAAACCCGTTCGTAGCGGTGAGCGGACCCTGGCCGTACACCAGGGGCAACCAACGGCCCGAACCATCTGCGTCAAAACGGCCCACATACAGGGTGCCGTGGTCCAGCAGTTCCTTGTTGGCTTGGGCTTTCGTGAGCCCGCCACCAGCTTCGCGGATTTTGTCGCGGCTGACGAATTTGTAGATGTATTCAAAACGGGCGTCTTCGCCTGAATACACCACAGCGCGGCCATCTCGGGTGACGCCAACCCATGCGCCTTCATGCGCAGCACGGCCCAGTGCCGTGCGCTTAACCGGCGTGCTGTTTGGGTCCATCGGATCCACTTCAACCACCCAGCCGAAGCGGTGGAACTCGTTGGGGTTTTTTGCCAAATCAAACCGGGCGTCAAACTTGTCCCACTGGTAAGCACCTGCCGCGCGCGCGCCCCACCGGCGCTGATCGGGCGTTGGCGATGGCGCGCCGCCAAAATAAAAAGCCCAGTTTTCTTCCCCCGATAAATACGTGCCCCACGGTGTTTGGCTGCTGGCGCAGTTGTTCAGGGTGCCCAAAATCTTGCCACCTGCCGGGTCGGCCGTTGTGCGCATCAGCGCGTGCCCGGCTGCCGGGCCGCCTACGCTGAAAGGGGTGTCCATGGTGAAACGCCGCGCAAAAATAGAGGGGCGAACCATCTGCCACTTGCCCGCTTTGAGTTCGACCTCGTAAACCGCCAAGCCATGGGCGTTCTGGGATTTTTTGACCTTGTCGGCATTCATGTTGCTGAAGCCGCCCACGTGCAACAAGCCGTCGTCGGTGTATTCGTGATTGACGGCGATCAAGCCCCGACGCGAGCCATCAATCGCAAAATACTCGACACCATCATGGTGCATGCCTATTTGTACGGCCTGTTCAGCTGATGTGTTGGAACCGTCGGTTTTGAAGGCCGGCATATTGCCAACAATACCGACCGGTTCGCCCCATTGCGCCAATGCAGTCGCGGTGTAACCTTCAGGTACAACCAGTGCATCACCCATACCCACCGGAATGCCTTTGAAACCCATTTTGGGGCCAGCCATTGCGGCGGATGCACAGCCGGTCAGGGCCGCCAAAGGCGCCAGCACCGATGCGAGGGAAACCGCAGCGCCCCCCTTGATCAGCCCACGTCGCGCGGTATTTATGACGTCATGAATACTGGCATTGGAAGAGCGGTTGCTGTCTTCCATCGTGTCGAAGTCTTTGGCCATGGTTGTCTCCTGCCGGTTTGAATGGTTTGGACGATTCTGGCACACAGCCATACCAAGGGCACACTTTAATGTGTCGTTGATGTGTCATTCAGAAGTCAAAAAAGTGTCAAATCCGCTTCAGGCGGGCGGCTAACCGGTCGTCAAATCACGCCATCAAACATCATGACATCGACCACGTCACCGGCAGAGATATTGCCTTGGCCATGGTGCAAAACAATCAGGCCATTGGCTTGCGTCATCGAACTGAGTACGCCTGAGCCCTGGTTGCCGGTAATACGTACATGCACCGAGCCATCCGCTGCCGTGGAAACAATGCCGCGCTGATACTCGGTACGGCCCGGCTTCTTGCGCATTGCCTCGTCACTGATGGCTTTCAAAAACGGCTGGGCTTGTGGTTTGCAGCCCATCATTTGCAGCAGGGCTGGGCGTACAAAAGCCAAAAAAGTGACCATTACCGCCACCGGGTTGCCGGGCAGGCCAAAAAGCACCGCAGCTTGATGCGAGTCTGGTTTGGAAATTCGGCCCACTGCCATCGGCCGGCCAGGCCGCATGGCAATCCGCCAAAAGGCCACGCCGCCCGCGCTTCCCGCCAGTTTTTTCATCATGACGCGGGTGTGATCAGCCTCGCCAACACTCACGCCGCCGCTGGTGATGATGGCGTCGGCAACGCTTGCGGCATGGGTAAAAGCTGCCTGTAGCAACGCGGGTTCATCGCGTACAACGCCCAGGTCAATCATCTCCACGCCCAGCCGCGCCAGCAGGCCAAAAACGGTGTACCGATTGCTGTCGTAGACCGCACCTTCTCGGGGCGCTTCACCGAGCGACAGTATTTCGTCGCCGGTGGAAAAATAGGCAACTTTGAGTTTTTTCCACACGGTGACCTGTTTCAGCCCCAGGCTGGCCACCAACCCCAATGCCGCGGGCGTGAGGCGGTCACCCGCTTGCAGCGCGGCCTGGCCTTCACAAATGTCTTCGCCCAAAAGGCGCCGGTTGTCGCCCCGTTGTAAACGGCCGGCTGGCAGGTTCACCCAGTCTCCATCAATCGTCACCAGTTCCAGCGGTACGACGGTATCCAGCCCAAGCGGCATCACGGCACCCGTCATGATTTTGACGCACTCGCCTGCCTGCAACGTGCCTTGCCAGGCAGCACCTGCAAAAGCCGTTCCGACCACACGCAGCGCCAGGGGTTCGCCTGCTTCCAAATTGTTGCCATCGAACGCAAAACCGTCCATGGCCGAGTTGCTATGCGGGGGTACGTTTAGTGGCGAAATGACATCCTGTGCAAGTACGCGCCCAAGGGCTTCAAAAATGCTGACAACCTCGGTTTCGTGCACTGGCGTAACCATGCGGGCCAAAAAGTCATTGACAGCGGTGGCGGTCAGAGCCTGCGGGTCATAACCCTGCAATTCAGCGGCGATTTGGTCCAGCGTTTTCACGCGTTTTCGAGTGAATGCAATTCGGCCAAGGTGTTCGCATTGAAAAACGCGCGCGGGTTATCGCCCGGCAGATCGAAGGGCACCAGCACGGTTTGGTGAAGCGCCGTCCAGGCATCGATCTTTCGGCCACCTTTGCCGATGAACTCGGCCAGGTTTTCCATCAATTCGATGCGCATGAGCGAAAAGACCGGCTGGGGCCGCGTTTGGGCCACGCCTGCGTCATTGACTTCGGGTGCTGCCACCATGCCGATATCAGCGTTGTTGCGGTTCATCGCATCCGCCAAGCGCTCGATCAGGTCTAACGGGAACAGAGGCGTGTCGCACGGAACCGTCATCAAATAGGGGGTTTCGCAGCGTTCCAATCCTGTCAAAAAACCAGCAAGTGGCCCGGCGAAATCAGCCACTTCGTCAGGCCAAACCGGCGCGCCAAACGCTTCATAGGCCGCCAAATTACGGTTGGCATTGATCATGGTGCCCCCCAAGGGGCCGCCGCTCTGAAGGTTAAGACGCAAAAGTGCGTGCAGCGCGAGTGGCGTGCCATTGAAATTTTGCAAACCTTTGTCAACCCCGCCCATGCGGGACCCGCGCCCGCCCGCGAGGACCATGGCCGTAACTGCTGAAAGCTCAATCATTGGTATTTTCAAATAACAAAAGTTTCGCCGCCGGGCCGCCCCAAGGCGAAATGTGGCCCCCTCGGGGGGCAGGGAGCCACACGCAGTGGGTGACCGTGGGGGCAATATGTCATCCGCCGATGTAACTCATCTCAACGCGCCGTGCGCTTGGCGCGGTTCCAGGTGCCGCCTGACTGCGCAGTTCAGAATACCGGTCTTCACGCCCTTGCCAAATATGGCCTATGGCCGATTCAATTGCGGCGTCGCTGGCGCCGGCCCGAATGAGGCTGCGCAGGTCATGCCCTTGGCTGGCAAACAGGCACAAATACAACTTGCCCTCGGTGCTCAGCCGCGCCCGGTTGCAATCGTGGCAGAACGCATGCGTCACACTGCTGATGACGCCAATTTCGCCAGCCATTTTGTCGTGCACACCATTCGTATCGGCATACCCCCAGCGCTCTGCGGTTTCGCCGGGTGCCGTGGGGCTGAGTTGCACCAGTGGCATTTGGGCCTGAATCAGGCGGACAACATCGGCAGACGGCAAGACTTCGTCCATTCGCCAGCCATTGGTTGCCCCCACGTCCATGTACTCAATAAACCGCAGCGTGATGCCGGTACCCTTGAAGTAGCGGGCCATCGGCAGAATTTCCTGTTCGTTGGTTCCGCGTTTAACCACCATGTTGACTTTGAGCCCTGACAGTTGGCCCTGCGCGTCAATACCCAAGCTGGCATGGCGGGCCGCGTCAATGCCCTCCAGCACATCCGCCACTGGAAAATCGACGTCGTTCATGCGGCGAAAAACGGAGTCATCCAGGCCATCCAGGCTCACGGTGACGCGGTTAAGGCCAGCCGCTTTGAGGTCTTTTGCTTTGCGTTTCAACAATGATCCGTTGGTGGTCAGCGTCAAGTCCAAAGGCAACCCATCGACCGTACGCAATGTGGCCAATTGTTCAATCAGTACTTCGATGTTTTTTCTCAACAGGGGTTCTCCGCCTGTGAGCCTGATTTTCTGCACACCGTGGGCCGCAAACAGCCGCGCGATCCGGGTAATTTCTTCAAATGACAACAAAGCCGTCTGTGGCAGGTAGGTGTAGTTCTTGTCGAAAACCTCTTTGGGCATGCAGTAATTGCAGCGAAAGTTGCATCGGTCGGTAACGCTGATCCGAAGGTCGCGCAAGGGGCGCCCCAAGGTGTCTGACAAGAACCCCGTCGCAGGCAGGGTGTCATTCGTCAGGTTCAACTTGAATGCACCAGACCCAAGCACGCGCTGGTCTACCAGCGGAATGATTTTGCCGATGTGGCTGGAGATGGACTCAGTCATGTCTCGATTGTGCTGCGCAATCAGGCACTTGTGTCGCGCACTGGAGGAATAGCCCGTCTGCCAGAAGCACTAAACGCAACGGGCACCGTCCACTTCAATACAGACACCACTTATAAACGCGGCTTCATCACTGGCCAAGTACAGCGCGGCGTTGGCGACATCAAGAGCCGTGGAAAACCGGCCCAATGGAATCGTTGCGCGGAATTTGGCCAAGCGGTCTTCAGTCAGCTCGCCGCCCGCAAAATCGGTGGCGAGCCCGGTGCTTGGATTAAATACCGGGTTAATGCAATTGACTCGAATATTCTCAGGCCCAAACTCAGCTGCCAAAGACTTTGAAGTGGTGATCACCGCCCCTTTGGATCCGTTGTACCAGGTCAGCCCGGGGCGTGGCCGCAAACCAGCCGTTGATGCGATGTTGATCATCGATCCACCCCGGTTGGCCCCGGTATTGCGCCGAAATGCCGGCACGGCATGCACGGTAGACAGATAAATGCTTTTCATGTTGACGGCATAACAGCGGTCGAATTCTTCTTCAGGTACATCCAACGCCGGTTGGTTGCGGTGCGTCCAGCCGGCGTTATTCACCATCACATCGAGTTTGCCGAACGCCTGAATGGCAGCATCGACCAATGCCTTCACGTCGGCTGACTTCGTCACGTCGGCAGCGCAATACGATGCAGTACCCCCAGCCGCGTTGATGTCATTGACGACCCGCAGGCCAGCGGCATCGTTGATGTCGCAAACGATAACCTGGCCGCCTTCTGCGGCCAAGCGCCTGGCAATGCCTTCGCCAATGCCGCCGCCCGAACCCGTGACGATAATGGATTTTCCGACGAGTCTCATAGTTGTAAGGGTGCGTAGGTTAAGACTTGGAGCCCGATTTTCCAGTATCAATGCCAGCCGGTTGTGTGGCTAGAAAGCCCTGCTGGGTCGCCGCATAGGTTGATGGAATGGCATCCCAGTCTGATGCGTGCAACCGGTCTCTGTCAGAAATGGGTAAATCAAATTTCGGCTTGGTTGGCGCAACTGGTTTGGATACATCGCCGGAACCTGCGGCGTTTCCATCCTTGCGCGCCATGTCTAGCGCATGAACATCGGATGAACCTTCCCAATTCGCAGCAGGAGGCAATTGATTGTGAGGGCAGCCACAGTCTGCCGCAAACTGCCAAGAGGCGCCTTGGGCATCCGCCTTGAGGGATGGGTCCATGCCGTTAAGCGCGGCCAAAATCATGGACTGCAGTACTGGCAGGTACCGCAACAAGCCTTCCTGCCACTCTTGGACGATCAGTTTGAACTGAGGTCCGTTCTCGTTGTTACCGGCCGCAACCAATTCGCTGCCAACCCAGGTTGCTGGGATACCCTGTGCCTTAAGCGTCTCTTTGACCGCCATGCGCAAGCATTCGCGCTGGAGATTGAACCGCGCGGCAAGGGCACGTTCGTCATCGTTTTTTCCGCCAGGTGATTTATCGCGACCGAATGAAAAACTTTTAAGCATGTTGAGGCGCGCAGGTTAATTCAGAGTCGCAGACTACCGCAAGGTGGACGGTTCAGTCGGCTCATAACTGACGGGCAATTTATCCATGGGAGACGGCGGCAGGTCGAACTTCGGTTTTTCAGGGGCAATTTTGCTGATCTCCGCATGCACCTGCGCAGCAGCAATTTGAGC
>JANOVW010000366.1:0-6980 GCA_031417575.1 Rhodoferax sp.
GCCATCGACTCCACGGTGATCTTGTCGCCCCCGACCTCGCGCGCGAGCGCCGCCAGGTCCTCGGTGGTGGTGATGACCTTCGGCGGGACAGGCGTTTGCCGGATTCGTCGCGCGACGCGGCCAACTCTTGCTCGACGCGCTTGTTGGCGCTGGCGAGCTCGGATTTGGCAGAGTCAGCAGCGGCAAGGCCAGCAGCTATTTTTTCGGCACGTTCGTCAAGCGCTTTGGCAATCGGGGGCCACACGAATTTCATCGTGAACCACACCAGTATTGCAAAAACGATTGCCTGGACGAACAGGGTTGCGTTAATGCTCACGACAACACCTTTCCTCTAAGTTTGATACGAGGGCCACAGCCATCGGATGAATCTCACCCAGTGGCTGTGGAAGGCCAATTACTTCAGTACGAACGGGTTCGCGAAGGCGAACATCATCGCGATACCAACGCCGATCAGGAAAGACGCATCGATCAGGCCGGCCAAAACGAACATTTTGCCCTGCAATTCGTTCATCAACTCAGGCTGACGCGCAGCTGCTTCAAGGTACTTGCTGCCCATGATGCCGATACCGATACAAGCGCCGACAGCACCCAGACCAATGATCAAACCAGCAGACAAAGCGACCAAACCTAGAACGTGTTCCATTTTTTAACTCCTACGGATGAATGAACGAGAACGATTGAAAAACCAAACCTAAACCAAAACACTTAACCAAAACAAAAACGCTGCGGCCAACCTAGTGTGCGTCGTGGGCTTGCCCCACATACACCAAGGTCAACATCATGAACACGAACGCCTGCAACGCCACGATCAAGATGTGGAAAATCGACCAGACCATGCCAGCAATGACGTGGCCCAGCCCCAGCAACACACCAGACGTTGAAAACGCCAGCGAGCTACCCATGAGAGCGATCAGCATAAACAGCAGCTCGCCCGCATACATGTTGCCAAACAACCGCATACCATGCGAAACGGTTTTGGCGACGAATTCGATCATCTGAAAAGCGAAATTGATGGGACCCAGCTTGGCGCCAAAAGGCGCGCTGAACAACTCATGCATCCAGTGGCCGAAACCCTTGATCTTGATGTTGTAAAAAATGCAAACCAGCAAAACCGAGACACTCAGGCCCAATGTGGTGGAAAGGTCTGCTGTCGGCACAACACGCATATAGGCGTGATGCGGGTCACCACCACTGGCACCCACAATCAACTCCCAAATGCGCGGTATGAAGTCAACCGGCAAGAAGTCCATGGCATTCATCAAGAAAATCCAGACAAATACCGTCAATGCCAAGGGCGCTACCAGCTTGCGGCTGTTTGCGTTGTGAACAATGCCCTTGGCTTGCGAATCAACAAACTCAACCAAAAACTCAACTGCCGCCTGAAACCGCCCCGGCACGCCAGAGGTGGCCGTTTTGGCTGCGCGCCAGAGAACATAACAACCCAATATGCCCAGCAGGGTGGACCAAAGGATGGAGTCATAGTTGACAACAGAGAAGTCGACCACACCCTTCATGGGCTGGTTCTGCCAATGTTGCAGATGGTGGGCGATATATTCGCCAGCGGTGGGAGCGTTTGCAGCCATGTTTGATTCAGTACGTCAGTTCAGGACAAGTTTGCTCAATCTGCTTTGTTTACCGTACGGGGGCGCACCCAAAGCGCGACCCAATACACCTTCATCGTCAACACCAACCCAACCAACAGGCCAGGCCAACTCAAATTTGGAACCAGTTTGGCAGCGGCAAACAACATTGCCACCGTCAACCCAATCTTCACGATTTCCCACAAGAAGAACCCGAACACCGCTGTGCTGGCATTTGCTCGTGTGAGCCGGCTGCCCAGGCCCCGCGCAAACACGGCACCTGGCACCACCACGGCCAATGCGCCATACAGCACAGACGCCGCCACATGGGCCTTGCCAACAACCAGCCAAGCCAACAGACTGACCGCCAGACCCAGAACCGCTTGCCACCCCAGCACCTGCCAGGGCGAAACCGTTGGTTGCCTTTCACGCAATTGCTGCGCTTGTTCGCGCGTCAAAGGGGTGAAGACTTCTGGGCTGTCTGCCTGATTTTCTTCTTGGTTTCCTGCTTGATCGGGTGCCAGGGGCAGCACAGAGTGAGTCTTCATGATGCGCCTGAATGCCTGATTTCAGCAAAGCCTTTGATTATACGTAGAAACCCGCGCCCTTTTGAAGGTCTGTTTTGAATTTTTTCGCAGACAGTCATTTTTTGTACATGAGGCAGCGCGGCTCTCCCTGATGGCCACCCGGCTGTTCACCTTGCTGCTGCACGGGCAAATGAAGTCTAGGCACAATGCAGGCGATTCGCCATTCCCTCCAAGGTCAAACCATGCTTCAAGCCGCGCAACTGCTTCACCTGATCGCTGCCATCGTCTGGATGGGAGGCATGACCTGCCTGCTTTTCGCCCTGCGTCCGGCTGCCTTGGCGCTGCTGGAAGGCCCGGTGCGCGCAAAGCTGATGGTCGGCGTGTGGCAGCGATTTTTCAACCTGGTGGCGGCCTGTATTGTTGTGTTGTTTTTCAGCGGAATGCATCTGTACACCAGTGGCTTTCGGGCGGTAAAGGCTGCAACCGGCAGTGGCAGCGTGGCGTTGGGCTGGAACTTGATGCTGGTTGTTGGTATGGCCATGTTCCTTATTTTTGGCCACATCTACTTTAGCGGCTTCAAAAAATACAAGACCGCGGTTGCAGCTGCTGATTTCACCCTGGCGGCAAAAGCGGCCGGCCAAATTCACACCTTGGTGTTAACCAACTTTATCCTCGGCTGGGTGGCGATTATTGGCGTACGCCTGATTCGCTGAATCAATTCGACGTTTGCAGGATGCTTGGATATGGTATCGAGGCGCAAGAGGCCAGCTGGCCTGATGGGTCAGTTGAGCGCCAGCAGCGGTTTTCAGCAGGCAAGGCCAGTCAAGCTCATGCTACAGGCGGTCGGCTGGGCCCTGATAGCCGGGTTGTTCACCACGGGTTGTGCCCAAACGCCCGCCGCATCAACGGCTGGCAAGTCGCACCACACGCCGACCGGGTTCAAGAACAATTACATCGACGCGGTGGATCGACCCTTCACCGACCTGCTTCGCTGGCAGTGGGCGGCTTTTCGAGAAGGCCTGCCACCGCCCCCCCGTACGCCCACCCCCACGCAAACGGCTGATATTGCGTTTTTGAAATCCAACGCGGGCAGCGGCTCGCCCATGCGACCCTCGGTGACCTGGATAGGCCATGCCAGCACGCTGGTGCAGGCTGGCGGCCTGAATGTGCTGACCGACCCGATGTTCAGCGAGCGCGCCTTTCCGGTGCAGATCGCGGGCCCCAAACGGCAACAGCCGCCCGGGGTGGCACTGGCAGACTTGCCGCCTGTTGATGTGGTGGTGATTTCACACAATCACTATGACCACCTGGATCGCCAATCTGTTTTTGCCCTGGATCAGCGCAGCAAAGCCGCGCCGCAAGGACCACAAACCCTGTTTTTGGTACCGCTGGGGCTCAAAGCCTGGTTTCAGGATTTAGGCATCAGCAACGTGGTGGAGCTTGATTGGTGGGACAAGCACTCCGTACGCGGGGTTGATTTTTATTTAACCCCGGTTCAGCACTGGTCCGCCCGTAGTTTCAATGACCGCAGCCGCACGTTGTGGGGTGGATGGGCGGTATTTTCAAATGACTTTAATTGGTATTTCAGCGGCGATGCAGGCTACTCAAAGGATTTTGCGGACACGAAGACGTATTTTGAGAGCAAATACCCCCGAAATCCGCAAAGCAAACTGTTTGACGTGGCGTTGCTGGCGTTGGGTGCGTATGAGCCGCGATGGTTTATGGCGGCGCAACACATCAACCCCGCAGAAGCAGTTCAGGCGCACTTCGACTTGGGCGCAGAACGCGCCATTGGCATCCACTGGGGAACCTTCAATCTGACTGACGAGGCGCTGGATATTCCCCCGGTTGAACTGGACCGTGCACGCCGTGCGGCCGGATTGAGTCAGGCCGATTTTGACGTGCTAAAGATTGGCGAAACGCGCACTTTTTCTGCCCGCCCTGCCAAATAAACGGATTGCAAAATGCTCGCAATGGCAACACGGGCGCAATGCAAAAACCTGTTTTTTCATAATTTTTGTTGTATATATGATTATTTTATAATATTTTTTGCTATAAAAATAGTATCTAATAGTGCAATTCTTTAGGCAATAATATTTCAAATTATATTTTGTGATTTTCTATTATTACTTATACAGACATTCGCCAATCCATATTCAACTCCAACAGCCCCCTGCGATAATCAAGTGATGACTGAACTACCCCTGTTGCCGTGCTACTTGAACGGCGAATTCACCACCCTGCCCCACGCCAAAATCAGCGTGATGGACCGGGGCTTCATCTTTGGCGATGGGGTGTATGAAGTGGTTCCGGTATACCTGGGCGCGCCGTTTCGCTTTGAGCACCACATGGCGCGCCTGGGCAGAAGTTTGGCCGAGTTGCGTATTCCAGCGCCGCTCACGAACGCACAATGGCGTGAAGTTGTGACTGAGCTGGTTGAAGCGTTCGCGTCTTCCGGGTCTTCCAATGGAGGCAATCAGCTCATTTATATCCAAGTGACCCGTGGCGTGGCCCTGCGCGACCACGTGATGCCCGAGCACATCACGCCGACCGTGTTTGCCATGGTCAACACCATGAACTCACCCAGCGACGCCGTACGCGCGCAGGGTGTCGCCTGCGTCACCGCCGATGACTTCCGTTGGAAAAAAGCCCATATCAAAACCACCAGCTTGCTCGGCGCGGTATTTGCCCGGCAAATCAGCTTCGATGCAGGCGCCGTGGAAACCGTGATGTTCCGCGATGGTTTTTTGTCAGAGGCGGCTGCCAGCAACGTCTGGGTGGTTAAAAATGGCTGTTTGATTGGCCCACCCAAAGACAATTTAGTGCTCGAAGGCATCCGTTATGGGCTTTTTGACGAACTTTGCCAACAAATCAAGATTCCGTTTGACATTCGACCGATTCGCCAAGAAGAAGTGTGGTTGGCAGATGAACTGCTGCTGAGCAGTGCCACCAAAGAAGTCGTTGCCATCACCACCCTCGATGGCAAACCCGTCGGGGCAGCCAACCACCTAGGCAAACCCGGGCCAGTGGGTCAGCGCTTGTATGCCGCTTACCAAGCCGCCAAACAGGGCGCTTTGGCCGGTTTCGCCTGACCGCCTGGCGTACGGACGCATCCCCCTGCACAAACCACGATGTTCAGTCCCCCGCCAAGCCTTCCCTGCCCACCCATCACACTTGCCCGCCTTCAGCACCCCACCTGCCCACTTTATGTCTGCCGAACCCGCTTCCGGTCATGCGCAAGAATCGCTGATCACCTACCCGTCCTTGTTCCCCATCAAGGTGCTGGGGGTACATACCGACGACCTGGTGCACGCCATTACCCACATTGCCCGCCAGTTTGACCCGGCTTTTGATGCCACCACCGTCGAACTGCGGCCCAGCAAGGGCGGCAAGTACCTGGGGGTCACCGTCACCATCACAGCCACCTCGCGCGAACAGCTTGATGAGTTGTACCGCACCCTGAGTACGCACCCGATGGTGAAAGTGGTGCTGTAATTTCATTTCTAAATCATGGCTGCAGGTTGTTGCGCCTCTTGACTGTGCTGCAGCACTGTCTTTACCGGCACGCCAACCTGATGATCGCCACCCGCCGAATATGAAGACTGTCAACCTCGGTTTGGTCGCCTACGAGCCGGTTTACGCGGCCATGCAAGACTATTCAAGCAAAAGAAGTCAATTGTTAACACAGCAATTGCACGACGAGCTATGGATATGTGAGCATTTTCCAGTCTATACCCAAGGCTTGGCGGGCAAAATTGAGCACATTTTGAACCCGGGCGAGATCCCCGTCATTCAAACCAACCGGGGTGGGCAGGTCACCTACCACGGGCCGGGGCAGGTGGTGGCGTACCCGCTGCTGGATTTGAAAAGCGCCGGGTATTTCGTCAAAGAATACGTTTACAAGCTGGAAGAAGCGGTGATCCGAACACTGGCGCATTTTGGGGTAACGGGCCATCGCGTGCGCGGGGCACCAGGCATTTACGTGCAGATGGATGATCCGTTCTCGCATGCCACCCTCAAAATTCCAGATGCTGAAAAACGGAATCTGACCCCAATTAATTTACATTCCACTCCCCTGATTCCCCCCGGTCTGGGCAAAATCGCCGCATTGGGCATCAAGGTTAGCCGTCACTTCACTTACCACGGCGTAGCGTTGAACGTGGCGATGGATCTGGAGCCGTTTTCACGCATCAACCCCTGTGGTTATGCGGGCCTGCAAACGGTGGATCTTTCTACAATCGGCGTTTCTGTCTCGGCCTCTGAGGTTGCTGACATTTTTGCAGGCAAGCTGGTCAGTTACCTGGCACCCTGATTCTCCACGAGGCATTGCATGAGCTCCACCGAAGTCGTCCGCGAAGCGCAAAGCGCCGAAAACTACAACGCCAGTGCCAAACAAAAAGCGGGCGCCAAGTTGTCGCGTATTCCGGTCAAAGTGGTGCAAGGCGAGGTGCTGAAAAAGCCGGACTGGATTCGCGTCAAAGCCGGTTCACCCACGACCCGGTTCTATGAGATCAAGGATATTTTGCGTGCCAACAAGCTGGTCACCGTGTGTGAAGAAGCCAGTTGCCCCAACATTGGTGAGTGTTTTGGCAAAGGCACGGCTACCTTCATGATCATGGGCGACAAATGCACACGCCGTTGCCCGTTTTGCGATGTGGGCCACGGCCGCCCCGACCCGCTGGACGTGAACGAGCCACTGAACCTCGCCAAAACCATCGCCCAACTCAATCTGAAATATGTGGTGATCACCAGCGTGGACCGCGACGATCTGCGCGACGGCGGGGCGCAGCACTTTGTCGATTGCATCAGCAAGATACGTGAACTCTCGCCGCGCACTCAAATTGAAGTGCTGGTGCCCGATTTTCGGGGCCGC
>JANOVW010000367.1:0-1777 GCA_031417575.1 Rhodoferax sp.
TGTGAGCAGGCGCTCGATGGCGGCGGCATGGCCTCGCTGCGCAATGACCCGCTGGGCAAAGGCATGGGGCAGATTTTGTTGTCGATGCCGATCAAGGTCAGCGCCGGTTTGTTGGCCCGCACGCTTGGGCGAACCGCTCAACCCCCAGAGGCGGTGTAGCCGGTATGACAGGTTGGCGCTTTGAACTGCGCCAGAATGGGCTTGTACGAAATTTCAACCACAGGAGACGCGCTGAGCATGGAAGCTGGATACACCTCGGTCTTTGCCAAAGACCTCTTCAAAGGCCAAGTCGTCATCGTCACAGGCGGTGGCTCGGGCATTGGGCGCTGTACAGCGCACGAACTGGCCAGCCTGGGCGCGCATGTGGCGCTGGTGGGGCGCAATCTTGAAAAACTGCAAACTGTGCAGAAGGAAATCACTGAAGACGGCGGCAGCGCCGATTTTTATGTGTGTGACATCCGCCAGGAAGAGGCCGTCAAGGCCACCATTGCGGCGGTGGTGGCTACCCATGGCAAAGTCGATGCCCTTGTGAACAACGCGGGCGGCCAATACGTTACGCCGCTGGAGGCCATCAGCGTCAAAGGTTGGGAAGCAGTGGTGAACACCAACCTCACCGGCGGTTTTTTGATGGCGCGCGAGTGTTACCTGCAAAGCATGAAGGCCAGGGGTGGGGCCATTGTGAACATCGTGGCCGACATGTGGGGCAGCATGCCCGGCATGGGCCACAGCGGCGCGGCGCGTGCGGGCATGGTGAGTTTTACCGAAACGGCAGCCGTGGAATGGGCGCACAGCGGTGTGCGCAGCAATGCCGTGGCACCGGGCTACGTGGCCAGTAGCGGCATGGACCATTACCCACCCGAAGTGGGCAAGATGCTGGTTTCCAAGTTCAAACATGTGCCCCTGGGGCGGTTTGCGACAGAGGCAGAAATAGCGGCTGGCATCGTGTTTTTGCTCAGTCCCGCAGCCAATTTCATCAACGGCATCACCTTGCGCATTGACGCGGGCCGTCCGCAAACCCGTACCGGCAACGAGCAACGCACCGCGTCAGCAGAGGCGCAAACCCGTGATGCCATCAAACCGTTCAACGGGTTTCACCGCCATGTAACCCCCAAAATTTTTCAGACTTCCTGAAGTTGGCCCTTCGTTTTCGACACTCCATTTTTTCGCCCCCCGAGCTCCTATGAACTACACCCACGAACACCTCGAAATCCAGAAAACCCTGAAGCGTTACATCGACGAAAAAATCAACCCGCATGTTGACCAGTGGGAAGCGGATGAAATCTTCCCGGCTCACGAAGTGTTCAAGGGTCTGGGTGACCTGGGCTTGCTCGGGCTGACCAAGCCTGTCGAATACGGGGGTATGGGGCTGGATTACTCCTATGCGCTGGCCATGGCCGAGGGGCTGGGCAACATTCATTGTGGTGCCATCCCGATGGCGATTGGCGTGCAGACCGACATGGCCACACCGGCGCTGGCGCGGTTTGGCAGTGAAGAATTGAAGCGGGATTTTTTGGCCCCTTCCATTGCGGGCGACATGGTGGGCTGTATTGGCGTGAGCGAGCCGGGCGCGGGCAGCGACGTGGCCTCCATCAAGAGTTACGCCCGAAAAGATGGCGATGATTACGTCATCAGCGGTCAAAAGATGTGGATCACCAACAGCCTGCAGGCTGACTGGATGTGCATGCTGGTCAACACCGGTGATGCCCTCAGCGCGACCGGCGGCAACCACCACAAAAACAAATCGCTCATCATGGTGCCGATGCGCGAGGGCCCTGGC
>JANOVW010000368.1:0-3926 GCA_031417575.1 Rhodoferax sp.
GACGGATTCTTGAGCCCCGAAAGCGTTCGGTCTGTTCGATAGCGAACATGGGTCAGTGCATGGCGTACATTTCGTTGAAATTGGTGGGAATTTAGGCGAAAAGTCCCCGTGAAATTTGATTGACCTTGCCCCCGAAAAACGCACTCCCTAGCTGATGCAAAAATTCAGAAATTGGCGAATGAGAGACGAGCAGGAGAAACGATAGGCAGCCGCGTGGCAAGTACAGGCAGGAATACAAGCTGGAATCGGTCCGACTGGTCAAGGGCGGGCAGGCCGACGCAGAACACATACCTGGAGAGTTTCAACGGCACCTTCAGGGACGAGTGCATTGACGAGAACGGGTTCGAATCCCTGGTCCAGGCTCGCCAAGCCCTGTAGCACCGCTATCGCCGCCCGCCATTGCCTTTGGTCGAATGCGGCGTCAAGGCGTATCCGTCAGTCGCAGCCATATCTCGTTGCGCCGCATGAACCAGGGCGTATAGGGTGCGTTGTAGCGGGAGTAGACGGGCTCGCCCGACCACACCAGATTGGCTGAGCGCGCGGCTGTCTTCAACTTCTCCAGGTGCTCGTTGTAATTGGACTCGGACCAGAAACCAGAGTAGCGTATGACTGCCACTTTGGCGGGTGGAATCTCCCTCAGCCTGACCCGTGCGTCAAGAGGCTCAGGCGCCATTGCAAGAGAAACGTCGCCGGGCAAGACGAACTGGACCAAAAAGCCGTCGGGTGCGGCTGACTGGGTGACAGGTGCTGTCATCTCCAGCTTGATGGGCACCGCAGTTTGCGTGACCGGGGCAGTCATCGCCAATTTGCGCTCACCCTTGTTCTTGCCAAAGATATAGCCCGCCAGGATCGGAAACGCCTGGTTACCTGCTTGGTCAGAGGGGCCCGGCACCACCGTCTCGGCCACGGTATAGGCCGCATAGGCGCGCACCTCAATGTCTGCGAGCGTGCGGACGATTTTGTAGGGTGGTTCCTGGGTAGCGTGACTGGACATGGGAAAGGTGAGCAGTGCGGCAAAAAATACAGTGATGGCAAGCGCATTCACCGAAAGCCTTACCCTGCCGGGACTCACGATGAACTGCGCCTGACTGACCGTCTTCATGTTCGCTGCTCCGGTTCGTTGGAAGACTTTGAGCATAGCCTTGTGCCGACGGAAAGCTCTGTGCGACAGCGAACAGGCAGTGGCTTGAATGGCTCCATTTTTCGCGGAACAAGATGGCCTTCGGCGCGGTGCAATAGTACGGCCAAGCCGAAAATCGGCGTTCTGGTGCCGGTCAAGGCAAACTGGCGTCCGTGCAATCGGGTCAAATCCAACTCCAGGCGAAGGACGTAGCTGCCCGGGGGGCGACGAAATAGGTTTTGCACAACACACCTTTGTATGGGTGTGCTGTATGTGAGACCAAGAATTTCGATTTCCTCATTGAAATCAAAGCTCTTTCGAGATGTGGAGCGGGTGAGGAGGATCGAACTCCTGTCTAAAGCTTGGGAAGCTTTCGTTCTACCATTGAACTACACCCGCCAGTTTGATACGCAGCGCGCTTGTGCTGGCCCACGCAGTTTACTTCACCGAATCCTTGCCACCCGCCTCACCGATTGAGCCGACCCGCCAGCAGATTGATCCTGAAAACTGTTAAAATCTGGTTGAATCAACCATTTTGGTCGAAAGTTAAGGAGCCATCATGCAATCCATCGGTCTGTTTGAAGCTAAAACCCATTTGAGCGAATACGTTTTACGGGCTGAGGCGGGCGAAGAGCTGGTGATTACGCGGCACAACAAACCGGTCGCCAAAATTGTGCCCTTCAATGCCAAAGAAGAAGCCAAGAAGATCCCGAAGTTTGTGCAGCGAACCTTTGCCATGGGTGGGCTGCTGGTGGCCGAAACCAATATGAACAAGCTCAACGCCGATCTTGAAGATGCGTATTACGTCGAGAAAATGAGGCAAGGCCGATGATGTTTCCCGATGTCAACGTGTTGTTGTTTTCGGTTGAAGAAGACAACCCGTTTCATGCCACTGCCAAGCACTGGCTGGAAGCGGCGTTTAATTCCGGCCCCGGTGTCGGCTTGGCCTGGCTCGTCCTGATTGGGTTTGTACGCCTTTCCACCCAGCCCCGGATATTGCGCCGGCCTTTAACCGTTGCCGACAGCCTGGCCACCATGAATGCCTGGATCGCCCACCCGAAATCAAAAATCGTCCAGCCAGGTGCCAGCCACGGCGCGCTGCTGGAGAGTTTTCTGATCGGTGCGGGAACGGCAGGCAACCTGACCAACGACGCGCACTTGGCGGTGCTGGCCCTTGAAAACAGTGGCACCGTGGGCACTTTTGACAAAGACTTCAAACGTTTCCCCGGGCTGAAAATAGACCTGCTTAAAAGTTCCTCCTTGAACTGAACTGAACCGACCTTGCTACGCTTAAAAATGACTGATCTCACCCCCCTCGCTTCTGCCATCGCCACCAACCCATCGCCTGCTGGCGCGCCTGCCGTCACGCCCGCTTTTTCCGTCGCCGACATCCGCAAATCCTTCCTCGGCTTCTTCGCCAGCAAGGGCCACACGGTGGTGCCCTCCAGCCCGCTGGTGCCGGGCAATGACCCCACCCTGATGTTCACCAACTCGGGCATGGTGCAGTTCAAAGACGTGTTTTTGGGTGCCGACAAACGCTCTTACGTGCGTGCCGCCAGTGTGCAGGCTTGCTTGCGTGCGGGCGGCAAACACAATGACCTGGAAAACGTCGGTTACACGGCGCGGCACCACACCTTTTTCGAGATGCTGGGCAACTGGAGTTTTGGCGACTATTTCAAACGCGATTCACTCAAGTGGGGCTGGGAGCTGCTGACACAGGTTTACAAACTGCCGCCTGAAAAACTCACCGCCACCATTTACATCGATGACGACGAAGCGTTTGACATCTGGACGAAAGAAATAGGTCTGCCACCCGAGCGCGTGATCCGAATCGGTGACAACAAGGGTGGCAAATACAAATCAGACAACTTCTGGATGATGGCCGATACCGGCCCCTGCGGCCCGTGCAGCGAGATTTTTTACGACCACGGCCCGCACATCCCCGGTGGCCCGCCCGGCAGCCCCGATGAAGACGGCGACCGTTACATCGAAATCTGGAACCACGTGTTCATGCAGTTCGACATGCAGGCCGATGGTTCGCTGGTCAAGTTGCCCGCACCGTGTGTGGATACGGGCATGGGCCTGGAGCGCTTGGCCGCCATCTTGCAACACGTGCACAGCAATTACGAAATCGATATTTTTGACGCGCTGATCAAAGCAGCAGCCCGCGAAACCGGTTGCACCGACTTGAACAACAAGAGCCTGCGCGTGATTGCTGACCACATCCGCGCCACCGCGTTTTTGGTGAGTGATGGCGTGAGCCCTTCTGCCGACGGGCGCGGCTACGTGCAGCGCCGCATCATCCGCCGCGCGATTCGCCATGGTTACAAACTGGGGCAGAAAAAACCGTTTTTCCACAAACTGGTGCCCACCCTGGTCGCCATGATGGGTGACGCCTATCCGCGCTTGAAGAACGATGCGGCGCGCGTGATGGAGGTGCTGCGGGTGGAAGAAGAGCGTTTCTTTGAGACGTTGGCCACCGGTATGGAGATTCTGGATGCAGCCTTGGCGGGCGATGCCAAAACCTTGCCGGGTGACGTAGCCTTCAAACTCCACGACACCTACGGCTTTCCGCTCGATCTGACGCAAGACGTTTGTCGGGAACGTGACGTTCAGGTGGATGAAGCGGGCTTCAACGCTGCGATGGACAGGCAGAAGGCCACCGCCCGAGCCGCTGGCAAATTCAAGATGGACAAGGCGCTGGACTACAGAGGTGAGGCCAATGCGATAGTCGGCTACGACAGCCAGACGCAAACCGAGAAAATTTTTGCCATCAATTCAGATGGCTCAACAGTGACTCGCCTTA
>JANOVW010000369.1:0-10144 GCA_031417575.1 Rhodoferax sp.
ATGGGTGCTCCTGGGGGTGGTTGGTTGCTTTTTGCGGGTGGGTCAACGGTTCAGCCAAGTGATCGACAACTGCAAAACCGTGGCGAATGAGGTCCATAACAGATAAGGAATATTGACGTAGGCCACCCATGCAACGCGTTGCCAGATGGCTCGCAGGGCCCAGACCAGCGTTGCCAACACCAGCACGATATCAAGGGCGGCCAGCAGGTTGTTTTTCAGGCCAAACTGGATGGGTGAAAACGCCAGATTGAAGACGAGGTTCAATCCGAACGGCGCAAAGACTGACCATGGCAAACGCTTCATCCAGGCCAGATACAGCACGTAGCCAAAACTGATCGCGATGACGACGTAAAGCACGCTCCAGACCGGGCCGAAGACCCAGGCGGGTGGGGCGAAAAAGGGCTGGGTGAGGTTGGCGTACCAAGCGGCTGACTCATTCATGGGTATTGCATTTGTTTACTTTTTCGACAGCTTGGGTTTTTCGGATAGGCGGGATGTGGGCGGGCTTCATCTTGAAGTGTGTCTGCTGCTAAACGAAACGTCGGTGCGACAACGCACACAAGCGTTGCTGGCAGTGGAAACCCTCGGCCTTGTGTTGCCTTCGCTGCGCCACTATGATGCGCCGAAACCTTGGCCGTTGCGTCCTCGCAAACGACCTGGATCGCCAGGATGGCAGCAACCCGAGATTTCGCAAACTTCATGGCAGCGAACATTCAAATCCGAAAGCCCCAGACCGACGAAACGCCCGCCCATGGCCCAGCGCGGCGGGCAACCGATCATGATTTGCGCGGCATGAAAGTCAATGAAGATGACAGTGAAGCGGCCTGGGCTGAATTTGAAGATGCCTTGAAGCAGCCGGTTGGCCCTGATCTAATGCCGACACAGCCGGGCGATCTGAAATGATGGGGTGCAACTGGGCATCAACGCGGTGCACCGCAGTCCGGAATTCAATGTGACAATGTTCACAAGTCGACCCACTTTTCACGGATTTTGTATTTCCGGCCTGAAAACCCAGAACTTCGGGCTCCTTTCGGAACCCCAGTATTTTTAAAAGGAGCTTTTCATGAAACCTCGCTTGTATGCACTTGTGTTGATGGCTGCCGTTACGCTGGGCAGTCCTTTCGGTGGCTGGGCCGCAGATACAGCCTCGGGCCCCACGGCTTCAGAACGACTGGTTACAGCGCGCAAGGCAATTGATGGCAAAGACTGGAGCAAAGCCCTGTTTGAACTGAACCAGGCTGTCCGCGATGAACCCCGTAACGCCGATATTCACAACCTGCTCGGTTTTACCTACCGCAAACGTGCTTCGCCGGATTTGGGCAAGGCGTTCGACCACTACAAAACGGCGCTCAACCTGAACCCGAAACACAAAGGCGCGCACGAGTACATCGGTGAAGCCTATCTGATGGACAAAAAGCCTGCCGAAGCCGAAAAACATCTGGCCCAGCTTGAAGCCCTGTGCGGCAACAAAACCTGTGAAGAGTATGCCGACCTGGCCAAAGCCCTGGCAGATTACATAGCGAAGAATTGATCTTCCGGGAGCCGTAAAAAGGGGGCCGAAGCCCCCTTTTTTTGATTTATTTCCCTAGCATCTCCGCCGGATGCATTTGCCCCGGCTGGTTGTACATGAGTCCTTTGCCGTCTTTCAAACCGCGCGTCCCTGAGATTTGCCATGCGGTGCGCTGGTTCACCAGGCGGGCCAGCACTTCGAGTTCTTCGTCGGTGTGATTGATCGCGCCTGCCGGGTTGAGCATGCGGCCATTGCGTGGCTCCACTTCACCCCAAAAGGCCTGGTGGTAACTGGATTGACTCACCGTCTTGTCGCTTCCCGCACCCATATCGACCGTGCCGTAACAATTGCAAAAATAACCCCGGCCATTCTGACTGGCCACCACTTCTGAATAGACGCCAGTGCCTCGGATGCCCGCTGTCATGGTGGGCATCACGATTTGGCGGCGGCTGCCACGGCCCCACACACTGGCAACACCGCCTGCCAGCAGACGCAACACACTGACGGTCGACAGCGAGGCGCCACGTTCCACCGTCAGCCGGCTGCTTTGGCGCACCTGAAACGAGGCATTGCCCAGAACAAAGATCAGGTTGCCACCAGGCCCGGTTTCGATCTGGTCACCCGTTTGAATGGTTTGTTGCGGTGACAGTGCGCGGCCGTTAACCAGCGCATCACCGCGAAGTTCAACGATGTTGCTGCGCGCTTGGGCGCTGGCCGCCTGCCAGCCACCCATCGCCGTCCAGGCGGCAGCACCTTGCAGAAAACTGCGGCGCTGAAACCAGAGCACTTCATCGGCGGTGCGGCCTTGAAGGGTGTGTTGCGTCATGAGGGGGTTCCTTCGCTGGTGTCAAAACAGTCTTTGATGGTGAAATAAATTGAGGTGAAAAACATCGCCGCCATCAACATCGCCGCCGGAAAAATCGCTGCGGCGGCTGCACCGGGGCCACCAATGAGTGCCGCCACTGTGGTGAGCGCCATGCCAACGCCGATAAAAAGGCCGAGCCAGACGAAGCCATAAACGGCAAACGCGCGGAAATTTTTCAAACAGGCAAAAAAGCTGAAAAACAGGCTTTTTACGGGTGGAATACCTTGCCAATGGACCAAAGCCGGGGCATGCCAAAACGCCATTGACAGCGGCAAATACAGGGCCATGGCGATCCACACGGCGCTTTGAAAATCAGCTTGCATGACCTGCTCGCGCGACATGCCGGTGCCGCCCAGATAGACCTTGGCGAATTGGCCGTCATCAAACAGGGCGGTGATAGCGATCATGGCCACAAAACCAGCAGCGTACAGGCCACCCAGTACCCACATTGCCATGGCGCGGGGCTTGCCTGCACGAAACGCCGTTAACATGACCGATGGCATTGGAAACTTGCCGTTGACAGCGATCTCGGTAGCGGCAATCAGGCCCAAGGTGGCGGCTGGCAGCAGACACAGCGCCAGCAAACTGCCGATCACCGGCACGATGCTCAAAATGGTGATTGACGCCAAGAACATGAAGAAAAGGCCGGCCATCGCCAGCGGTTGTTTGAAGAAGGTCACAACACCCGATTTAACCCATTGAATGCCAGTACGCGCGGGAACAATATTCAGTTTCATGGAAAGTCGGATTTCACAGCTGTTGGTGGCTCAAAAGAGGCAAATGTTTCGATGGCAACGCCATTGATTTCGCATTGTGTGCGAAAAATCACGCCAAATACGGGTGCAGTGAATCGCCGGATGATCTGGGTTGGCTCGGGTTTTTTGGGGTGCGGCCGGGTGTGTCAACCCAAACGATGGCGCAGGACCCGCTCAAAATGGGTCGGGTCATGGGCCTTGAGCATGCTGGCTTCGCGGGGCAAATGAAAATCCCACAGGCGTGACAACCAGAAACGCAAGGCCCCGGCGCGGCGCATGCCGGGCAACACGTGATGCTCCGGCACGCTGAAGGGCCGCACCGCCTGGTAGGCGGCCAGCAAAGCAGTGCAACGGGCTTGGTCGTCCTGGCCGGTGGCGAGGTCAATGCACCAGTCGTTCAAACACACGGCGACATCAAAAACCCAGGTGTCAACGCCGGCAAAGTAAAAGTCAAAAAACCCGGTGAGTTGGGCCGTGGTGTTGCCGTCGGGGGTGGTTTCAAACATCACGTTGTCTCGAAACAAATCCGCGTGCACCGGGCCCCGGGGCAGTGCAGCAAAAGCCGAATTGCTGGCCAGGTGGTTTTGATAGGCCAACTCGCTCACGATCAGTCGGGCTTGACCGGGTTCCAAAAATGGCAAAACCACGGGAACGGTTTCGTTCCACCACGGCAGCCCGCGCAGGTTGGGTTGTTGCAGTGCGAAATCCTGCCCGGCCAGGTGCATTTGGGCCAACATGGCCCCCACGGCGGCGCACTGGTCTGCGTTGGGTGCCAGTTCGCTGCGGCCCCGCAGGCGGTTGACGACGGTGGCGGGTTTGCCATTCACCGGGTACACCAATTCGCCTTGTGGGTTGGCGGCCGGTTCAGGCACGGGTACACCTGCTTGCGCCAGGTGTTTCATCAGTTTCAGGTAAAACGGCAACTGCTGGGCGGTGAGGCGCTCAAACAGTGTCAAGACATAACGCCCCTGGTTGGTGCTGGCAAAGTAGTTGGTGTTCTCAATGCCACCCGAACATCCGGCGAGTTCTTGCAACTCACCCAAACCCAAGTAACCCAGCAATTTGCTGGCCTCTTCAAACGAGACCTCGGTATAAACCGCCATAAATGTCGCTTTCGGCTCTAAAAACCGAGAATTTTCCAGGTGCTGTGGCCCGTGGACGGGCGCACGTCATAGGAGGGGAACCCGCCTTTCGGGATGACCGTGATGCTGCGGGTTTCACCGCCGAAACGGGATTCCTCAATCCGGACATCGGCATCGTCAACCTGAATTCGCTCGATCAATTGGTTGGCAGCTGAACCAACGAGTGGTTTGCCATCCGGCAGGGGTGCCCGGGGGGCCGCCGTCGTGGTGGGTGCAGGTTGTGCAATGGCGGGCGTCAGGGTTGCCGCCAAAACGAGCAGGACCGTCAACGAGGCGACGGACGTCAAAAAGCCCAGCAACGTGGGTTGAAACCTTGGAAGGATTGCGCTGGGCATTTGCATGGCTTCAATTGTAGAGGGCACAATCTGTGGCATGAACGAATTGACACCTGAAACGACCGCTGCGCAGCCGCCCGGCAGCCCGCAAACCTTGCTGATGGTCGACGGCTCCAGTTACCTTTATCGTGCCTTTCATTCGCCGGTGGGCAAGAAGTGGGAAGCGACGCTTCCCGATGGAAGCACGCTGTTTACAGGCGCACTTAGAATTTTCATCAATATGCTGGGCGCGCTTAAAAAGCAGTTCCCGGCGGCCTACTGCGCCTGTGTTTTTGATGCGCCGGGGCCCACGTTTCGGGATGCCCTTTATCCGAAATACAAAGCCACGCGTTCGCCCATGCCCGATGAGTTGCGCACCCAGATTGGCCCCATTCATGAGGCTTGCCAATTGTTGGGCTGGAACGTTATCCATGAAACGGGTGTGGAAGCCGATGATGTGATCGGTACCTTGTGTGTGCTGGCTGCCGCCAAGGGCCTGCAGGTGGTGGTGTCCAGCGGTGACAAAGATCTGAGCCAACTGGTCAATGCGCGGGTCACCATCATTGACACCATGAACGGCAAAAAGCGGGACATCGCGGGGGTTACCGAAGAGTTTGGTGTGCCGCCTGCCTTGATGATCGACTACCAGACGCTGGTGGGCGACACGGTAGACAACGTGCCGGGCGTTGAAAAGGTCGGGCCCGTCACTGCGGCCAAATGGTTGCGCGAATTTGGTTCGCTCGAAGGCGTGGTGGCGAACGCTGCTGTCATCAAAGGCGTAGCCGGCGAAAACCTGCGTAAGGCGCTGGATTGGTTGCCCACAGGTCGGCAATTGGTAACCATCAAAACAGATTGCGACTTGCTTGCACGACTGCCCAGCTTGCCCGAGATGGATTCGATGCTTTTTCATCCGGAAGACGTGACGGGACTGACCGAGTTTTATCTGCGCTACGGGTTCAAGGGTTTGGCCAAAACAATGAGTAATGCTGCAGGCGCCAATCCACCGCCGGGCAATACCCCTGCATCGAGCCCTGGGGGCCAGGCGTCGGGTGACCTGTTTGGCGATTTGCCCATGCCCGCCAAAAGTGCCACCTCGGGGCAAGCTCTGGCTTACGACACCGTGGTGAGTTGGGCCAGTTTCGATACCTGGCTGGCCCGTTTGCAGGCGGCAGAACTGACGGCGCTCGACACCGAAACAACCTCGCTGGACGAGATGTTGGCGCAAATTGTCGGAATCAGTTTCAGCGTCAAACCGGGCGAGGCCGCTTACATTCCCTTAACGCACGATTACCCCGGTGCGCCCGAGCAATTGCCGCGCGATACCGTGCTGGCCCGGTTGAAACCCTGGCTGGAAGATGCTTCAAAAAACAAGCTCGGGCAGCACGTCAAATACGACCGCCACGTATTTGCCAACCACGGTATCGAAGTCAAGGGTTATGTGCATGACACCATGCTGCAAAGTTATGTGCTGGAGGTGCACAAACCGCATGGCCTGGCCAGCCTGGCCGAGCGGCACGTCGGGCGCACCGGTATCAGTTTTGAAGATTTGTGCGGCAAAGGGGTGCATCAAATCACCTTTAATCAGGTGGATGTTGCCAAAGCCGCCGAATATTCTTGTGAAGACAGCGACCAAACCCTGGATGTACACCTGGCGCTGTGGCCGGGGTTGCAGGCCGAACCCAAGTTGCGGGCTATTTACGAACTGGAAATCGCCAGCAGCGAAGCGCTGTATCGCATTGAGCGCAACGGCGTACTGATTGACGCGCCGATGCTCGCCACACAAAGCCATGAGCTGGGCCAGCGCATGCTGGTGCTGGAAACCGAGGCTCATGAACTGGCCGGGCAACCGTTTAACCTCTCCAGCCCCAAGCAGATCGGCGACATCTTCTTCACCAAACTGGGTTTGCCGGTTGTGAAAAAAACCGCCACTGGAGCGCCCAGCACCGATGAAGAGGTTCTGGAAAAACTGGCAGAAGATTTCCCGCTGCCCGCCAAAATCCTGGAACACCGGGGCTTGGCAAAACTCAAGGGCACCTATACCGACAAACTGGCCCAATTGGCCTTGCCGCGCACCGGGCGCGTGCACACCCATTACGCGCAGGCGGTGGCGGTTACCGGGCGGCTGAGCAGCAATGACCCCAACCTGCAAAATATCCCGATTCGCACCGCCGAGGGCCGCCGTGTACGCGAGGCCTTTGTGGCCGCGCCGGGCAACGTGATTGCCAGCGCCGACTACAGCCAAATTGAGTTGCGTATCATGGCGCACATCAGTGGCGACGAGGCCTTGCTCAAAGCCTTCATGGCCGGGCTCGACGTGCACCGCGCAACAGCCGCTGAAGTGTTTGGCGTGGCCGTCGACGCGGTCAGCAGCGAGCAGCGGCGTTACGCCAAAACCATCAACTTCGGCCTGATTTACGGCATGAGTGCGTTTGGGCTGGCACGGTCGCTTGGCATTGAAAATAGTGCCGCACGCACGTTTGTGGACCGTTATTTCCAGCGTTACCCGGGTGTCAAACAGTACATGGAAGAAACACGTGCCACGGCCAAACGCCAAGGGTATGTTGAAACCGTTTTTGGCCGACGCCTGCAGTTCCCGGGCATGCAAACCGAAAAAGGCGCTCGTCTGGCCGGGCTGGAACGCCAGGCCATCAACGCACCGATGCAAGGCACGGCGGCTGATTTGATCAAGATGGCGATGGTCAAGGTGCAAAGTGTTCTGGACGCGCAGGCCAAAGCCACGCGGATGATCATGCAGGTGCATGATGAATTGGTGTTCGAGGTGCCAGTCGCCGAGGTGGATTGGGTCAAAACCGAAATTCCGCGCTTGATGGCGGGTGTGGCAGCGCTTAAAGTGCCCCTTTTGGCTGAAGTGGGTGTGGGTGCCAATTGGGACCAAGCCCACTGATTTTTATGTCGTAACTTCAAGGCTGTTTCATGCTCAACCGCGATCAACAAGACGATTTCGATGCCCTTTTGCCGGGCCAGGCTACCGGCGCGGGTGCAACGCGCCGCACGGCCTTGAGGCTGGCCCTGGGCGCGGGTTACGCCGCAGCGGCCATGCCCATCGTCGCCCAAACCGCCATCAAGACCCCTTCAGACGGGCTCAAGACCGGTGAAATCAGTTACGAGGTGAACGGTTTCAAGGTGCCCGCCTTTTTTGCCATGCCCGCTGGCAAAACCAACTGCCCGGTGGTGTTGGTGGTGCATGAGGTTTTTGGGGTGCATGAATACATTGCCGACACCTGCCGTCGATTCGCCCAAGCGGGCTATCTGGCGATAGCCAGTGAGCTGTTTGCGCGTCTGGGTGATCCGCTCCAATATGGCGAATTGGCCAAACTGCTTGCCGAAATCGTCGATAAAACGCCTGATGCCCAGGTGATGGCCGACCTGGATGGTGCCGTGAAGTGGGCGGGTGCGAATGGCGGAGACACGTCCAAAGTTGCGGTGACCGGTTTTTGTTGGGGCGGCCGCATCACCTGGCTGTATGCCGCCCACGCGCCGGTCAAGGCGGGCGTGGCCTGGTATGGCCGTCTGGTTGGCGCTGCCAAACCGCTAACGCCTCGCCACCCGGTGGACGTGGCCGGCACCTTGCAGGGCCCGGTGCTGGGCTTGTACGCCGAAAAAGATGCCGGAATTCCGTTGGATACCGTCGAAAAAATGAAGCTCGCTTTGGCCAGTGGAAGCGCCCCGGCCAAAGCATCGCAGTTTGTGGTGTACGCAGACGCGCCCCATGCCTTTCATGCCGACTATCGGCCCACCTATCGCCAAGTGGCAGCGGAAGATGGGTTCAAACGATGTTTGGCGTGGTTCAAGGCCCAGGGCGTTATTTGATTCAATGTGTCTGCCTGCCAATGTCTGGGTGATGTCTGGTCGATGTTTGCGTATTGGGCCACTGCATCAAAGGTGGAATAATCGGGGTCGGGCTTGAAATCGTGGAAAACCGCCGCTTGGGGCGGTTTTTTAATTTGTTTAAGAAAATAAGCGTGATTGTTCACATATCAATTGCATAAAATGCTATGTTAATAATAGCAATTTTGATCGGCACTCTGGCTGCAGGAATTGGCAGCGTCTGGCTGGCTGCACTGTTAAGTGTGGGTGTGTTGGCGCGCTCCACCCACCACATGCTCAGCTTGGCCGCCGGTTCGTTGCTGGCCACCGCATTCATGCATTTGTTACCAGAAGCCTTTGAAAGCCAGGCCGGTTCCAAAGATTTATTCATGGCACTGCTGATTGGCCTGGTCTTCTTTTTTCTGCTGGACAAAGCCGAGTTGTGGCACCACGGGCATGAACACCACCATCCGAATGCGAATGGGCTCGATACCCAACACGACAACCACGGCGACGCACACACGGATGCCCACGAAGGCCGCTCACATGCCCGAGGTCACGCACACCCGCACGCGCAGGTGCATACGAATGCGCAAGGCAACGCGCCTGCAACCACGGGTAGCTGGGCGGTTCTCACCGGCGACAGCGTTCATTGTTTTGGCGATGGCATTTTGATCGCCTCTGCCTTCATGGCTGATATGCGTTTGGGTGTTTTGGCGGCTTTGGCGGTGCTGGTGCACGAGGTGCCTCACCATATGGGCGATTTGATCGTGTTGCGAGCCGGGCCCGGCAACAAACAGATGGCGTTGGTCAAGGTGTCGCTGGCTGGCGCGATTACGGCGATAGGCGGGCTGGCCGGTTTTTGGCTGGTAGATCAATTGCGAGACTTTTTACCTTACTTTCTGGTGGTGGCGTCGAGCAGTTTCATCTATGTCGCCTTGGCAGACCTGATTCCCCAATTGCAAAAGCGCCTGAGCGCCCGTGAAACGGCGGCGCAAATCGCCTGGCTGGCGGTTGGCATTGGTTTGGTCACCCTGATCAGCCGTCTGGCGCATGGGCATTGATTGCACAAGCATCTGGGTTTGAGCCTGGCCTGGTTTATTTTTTTCTTAATTTCCTGATCTGATGTCTGATACCGAAATTCGGGTGCGCCCCGCCACCCTGGCTGATGCCAAAACCATTGCAGAAATCCACGTCGAGGCCTGGGAGGCCGCCTATACCGGCATCGTGCCAGACGATCATCTCAAGAGCCTCACCGTGGCCAAGCGCCAGGCGATGTGGAGCGATGCGATCAAGTTCGCCGAGCCCCAGGTTTTGGTGGCGCTGGATGCCAATGCGATTGTGGGTTTCGGAGCCTACGACCGCTCGCGCGACCCCAAGAGCAAAGCCACCATGGGGGAAATCTGGGCCATGTATGTCGCGCCCGACTATTGGGGCGAAGGCGTGGGTTTGGCACTTTGGGACGAGCTGCAGGAAGGCCTGCTCGACGAGGGCTGCACCGATGTCAGCCTCTGGGTTTTGTTGCGCAACGAACGCGCTCTGCGTTTCTATGAACTGGCTGGCTTCAAGCGCGAGATGAATACCGCCAAAACGGTTGTGATGGGTTCGGGTAAGGTGGAGGAAGTCCGCATGAAGCGGTCATTGCGGTAGGTTCTTTCCAATTGAAAAAGCCCCCATTCGGGGGCTTTTTTTATATTTCGCCACCAAACTTTTTGGTGAGGTTGGCGATG
>JANOVW010000370.1:0-2106 GCA_031417575.1 Rhodoferax sp.
AGTCGATTGAAGAGGTCATTTAATTATTCCTTTTGAGTAGATCTGAATGGTTTTAAACGAAAAATTCAGGGGATCGGATGAGGCGCTTTTGGGCCACTTGCCTCGATTGGGCAAGGTGTTATTGCCATCGACTCTCGCAGAATCGCTTTGAATTCGGGTTGTTCCAATCGCCCATTCACCTCGCGCACCCCCGCCAGTTTGATGGTTCCGCCGCCCAGCTTTTTTGCATTCGTATCCGGTGAACCAAAAATGATGTTGGGTGTTTTAATAACAGCAGGCAAGTCTTTCAGCGAAATTTGCTGCCAAGTTGAGCCTGTGCTTTTGAACACCACATAAGGCGGGTTGGGCCGCCCCCATTTGTTGTAGGCAAGGCAGCCCACTGGCCATGCGACGACGTAGGCGTTATTGGCCGCAACATGGACACTCAGCGGCTGGAAGTCTGCGAATCCAATGTCCGGGCTGAGCACGGTCTTCCATTCCACCTTGTCGCCACTTTTGGGCAGTTTGAACTGCAGGCTTTGTGCTTTGATAGGCGGCTCTTGCCCGATCTCATGCCTACCACCGCGGTCAACCGTTCGCTCGACGACGATCACGCTGCCGTCCGATTGCAAGGCCTCCTCTTTCCACGAGTCGCCAGAGCACGCACTCAACGCAAAAGAAGCAAGTGCGGCAAGCAGCAGCATGCCTGGATTTACAAAACTCAAAGATGTATTTTGTATTTTTTCTATTTTCAAAAGGTATCCAATTCGATTCATGGCCATCCTCCTTTAAATAATTCCACTGGCAGCTTTTTAAAAGATAGCGTTTTACATTACTTTTTAAAAGTTATTTGACTCAGTGGAAAACCAGGAACGATTGGTTTATCTACTCCGTTTGCCGCCACGGCAACTGCCCACACAGCGAAAATCATCGCAACCCTACACGAGGGTGAGTCGGCGTCGTGGGTTGTTGCACTTTTTGAATTTGAGGGGGCGAGCAACCGATCGGATGTAGGGCGGTGGCTGGCTGTGCTGACAGAACGCCGCAACTGGCCAAAGCGTGGTTGGTCATCTAGGCCAGTTGCGACTTGCGCCGGGTTTTGGCTTTCAGTAGGCACCGCCACGCGCTTCGCCAGCGTGGCCCGGAATTCGCCGCTGTCAAAACTGTGGTGGGCGTGGGCGATGGCGTGTTGGCGCGTGTTGGGTGTGGGTGTCGCAGTGAGGGTCATGGGCACAATCATAAGCACACTGCGCTATTCGAGCACCCGTGAGCGGCAGCCCCGGGCTGATCATCTGCTTCTAAACGGTGAGGGCCGGGCACGTCGGCCAGGAAGTCGGCGATTGGAGGGCAGATCGTCGGCACAGTGGCGCATGGCACTCAGGAACACCGCGATGTGCGCTTTGGGACCAGGTTGCGCACTTTGGTGGTTTTCAAACTGCAGTTTTGGTCGCTTTTTTAGCGCGGCAGGCATCCGAGCAGTACAACACCGACGCCCAGTTTTTTGCCCAAGCCTTGCGCCATGTCATGGTGCGGCCGCACACGGCGCACAGCTTGCTGGGCAGGCCTTGTTTGTTGCCTTTGAAGTCGTTTTTCATGTGAATAAATCGCCTTGCGGAGATGGCGCGGCTGACGCTTTCACCCCGCGCTTGGCCGCACGATTGGTCTGGGACAAGCCGCTCTTGCGTGAGCCATGGCGGGCCTGCACATTGCCCGCTTCCTCTCGGGCCGCGTGGGTTTTGCGCAGTCCGTACATGCGGTCTTTGGCGGCTTTCATGGCGACTTTGTCGTCCACGATGGGGGCCGGGTAGTCCACACCCATCATGCAGCCCGCCATCTGCTGCACGCTCACATCCATCTTCCACGGCTCGGCCAAATAAGGTAGCGGCACGCGGGCCAGCTCAGGCACCCAGCGGCGGATGAACAGGCCCTGCGGATCCTGGTCTTGCGCCTGCTTGGTGGGTGAATACATGCGCAGCGTGTTGATGCCGGTGGTGCCGCTTTGCATCTGCATCTGGCTCCAGTGGATGCCGGGCTCAAAGTCCAGAAACTGCCGTGCCAAAAACAGCCCCGTTTCCCGCCAGTGCAGCCACAGGTGGTAGCTGGCAAAGCTGACCAGCATGGCCCGCA
>JANOVW010000371.1:0-2095 GCA_031417575.1 Rhodoferax sp.
AATGCGCTCGGCCAGAAAAACATCGGCAGGTAACACCGCCACCAGGTTGTAGCCGTTTTCCAGCAGGCCAATCCGCAAATGGCGTGAGCGCTCAGCCAAAGTTGCCGCCAGCTCGTCATCGGCATCCTCAGACACCAAATCCGGTGCCACCACCACAATCCGCAATGATTCTTTCATGTGCTCCGGTTACGCAAGTTTCAGGCCAGTCGAGTGCTTGATGGGGGCACGGTGGGCAAGGCATGAGGTCCTTCACCTTAAACTTGTGCGTTATGACGATCGTTCACCCTAAAAATCAGCCCGGTTGGCGTTTTTCGCTGCCGGATTCGGCGCGGAGGTTCACGCCGTGCTGATTCTGGGCATCGAATCCTCCTGCGACGAAACCGGCGTGGCGGTGGTCGCGACCCAAGGCGTTGAGACACCTCTTTTGTTGGCCCATGCGTTGTACAGCCAAATTGAAATGCACCAGGCCTATGGCGGTGTGGTGCCCGAACTGGCCAGCCGCGACCATATCCGCCGCGTGTTGCCGCTAACCCGCCAAGTGCTGCATGAATCGGCGCGGGCGCTGCATGAAGTCGATGTCGTAGCGTTCACGCGCGGGCCGGGCTTGGCGGGTGCACTGTTGGTGGGCGCGGGCGTAGCCTGTGCGTTGGGCGCGTCGCTGGGCAAACCGGTGTTGGGTGTGCATCACCTGGAAGGGCATTTGTTGTCGCCCTTTTTAAGTGCAGATCCGCCGCAATTCCCTTTTGTGGCGCTTTTGGTATCGGGCGGGCACACCCAATTGATGCGGGTGGACGGGGTGGGGCACTACGCGTTGCTGGGTGAGACGATTGACTACGCGGCGGGAGAAGCGTTTGACAAGTCCGCCAAGTTGATGGGCTTGGGCTACCCTGGCGGCCCGGCACTGGCGCTGATGGCCGAAGGCGGCGATGCCCAAGCCTTCAAGTTGCCACGCCCGTTGCTGCACAGCGGCAATCTGGATTTTTCATTCGCCGGGCTGAAAACGGCGGTGATGGTGCAGGCGCAAAAGTTGGGCGGCGAATTGGACGCAAGAAAGGCCGATTTGGCCGCCTCGGTTGAAGCAGCGATTGTCGAAGTACTGCTGAAAAAATCACTCAAGGCGCTGCAAAGCACTGGATTGAAGCGGCTGGTGGTGGCCGGGGGTGTGGGGGCCAACCGGCAGTTGCGCCTGCAGCTCAATGCGGCTTGCGCACAGCTAGGCGTTCGGGTGCATTACCCAGAACTGCATTTTTGTTCAGACAACGGTGCCATGATTGCCATGGCGGCGGCGATGCGGCTGCAATCGGGCCTGCAAAGCGCCAACACGGCTTACGCTTTTGACGTGAAGCCGCGTTGGGGATTGGATCAGATCAACGCCGTGGCGTTGACATGAGTTGTTACTGAACCGGCAGCTCAGTCACCGGGCTGACGACGACTTTTTTGGCCAATTTGAGGGTCAGCACGCCGTTGTCCAGCTTGGCTTCAGAGCCTGTCGCATCAATGTCTTGCGGCAGTTCGTAAGCCGCTTTGTACTGGCGCGGCGCGCCTTCTTTGCTGTTGATGCGAACCACTGCACCTTCGATGCCAATGGCCAACTGGTCTTTGGCAATGCCGGGCACATCGAAGGTGAGGGTGAAAGATTTCTCATCCTGTTCAAAATTGCCGGCGTTTTGGCGCGTGGCAAGCAAGGTGTCGTCCAGGTAGCGCTCCAGTGAACGGCCGTTGGGGCTGTAGGCAGAAGCGAAAGGGTGGCGACGCAGATTTGGCAGGGTGGTGGTAGCGAAGAACATGGAAAACTCCTGGTGAACTTGCGGCTTGCACCATGCTAGCCGCATGCTTCCAATCTGTAGCTGCTCCGATGCTTTTCAAGTGAAATAATGCTTATTTATTATTCAATCCAGGGCCTTGAAATTCGCTGGGCCGTCGCAATGGGGAGCTTGGGCCAATCCGTGGGGGTCTGCCGGGTTATAATCCCATGGTTTTGCACCTTGTAGCCATGCAACAAGAGGCGAGACGCACGCCGGGGCAGTTCCAGCCCCGAGCGCAAGTTCCATTCAACAACACAGGAAATGAAATGATTGCATCCAGCATCAAAGCA
>JANOVW010000372.1:0-10053 GCA_031417575.1 Rhodoferax sp.
GGGTCTGATCCGATGATTTTAACTGCTGGTTATTTCAGCAATTGAAATCTTTTTTTTGCGCGTTGCACTTAAATTGGGAGGGTTTCTGCCCACAAGCGCATGGCGTGCTTCTGATGCCCCACAAAAAGTGTGGCGAAGCCCGTCCCTATACTCGGCCAATGCCCATCTGGATGGAAACACTGCTAGCCTGGTTCGCCTTGCCACAACATGGGTTGTCAACCGTTTTTGTGGTTTCGTTTATCGGTGCGACGTTGTTGCCATTGGCATCAGAGCCCGCGGTTTTAGGCCTGGTTCAGCTCAACCCGGATCTTTTTTGGCCTGCCGTTTGGGTTGCAACCCTGGGCAATACGCTTGGCGGGGCTGCGAGTTGGTGGATGGGGTTGGCCTCCCACGCGGTGGTCGACAAATACCGTCATTCGTCTACCCACCTGCGTGCACTGGATTGGCTGAAAAAAATCGGCCCCAAAGCCTGCCTGTTTTCGTTTCTGCCGGTTGTGGGTGACCCACTGTGCGCCGTCGCAGGTTGGCTCAAACTCGACTTTTGGCCTTGCCTTTTTTACATGGCTATTGGCAAGTTTTTGCGATATGCCGTCATGACGGCGGTTTTGATGGGCGTGTTTGACCGGTTTTGGCCGGGGTGAATGGTGTCAACCAAACCCGCTCAGGAACTGAACAAAAAGTTCATCACGTCGCCATCTTTCACAACGTATTCCTTGCCTTCGGCGCGCATTTTGCCGGCATCTTTGGCACCTTGCTCACCCTTGAACTGGATGAAGTCATCAAACGCAATGGTTTGGGCGCGGATGTAGCCCTTTTCAAAATCGGTGTGGATCACGCCTGCTGCTTGCGGGCCGGTGTCGCCGACATGGATAGTCCAGGCCCGCACTTCTTTCACGCCTGCGGTGAAGTAAGTCTGTAACCCCAGCAGTTTGTAAGCAGACCGGATCAGCCGGTTCAGGCCGGGTTCGGTTTGGCCCAGCTCTTCGAGGAACATTTGCCGGTCTTCATCGCTCATTTCGCTCATCTCGGCCTCCATCTTGGCGCTGATAGCCACTACGGGTGCGTTTTGCGCGGTGGCATAGGCCGTCAGGCGGTCTAGCATGGGGTTGTTTTTAAAGCCGTCTTCGGCCACGTTGGCGACAAACATGGCCGGCTTGGCGGTAATCAGAAAAAACTGTTTGAGCAGGGGCAGCTCTTCCTTGCTCCAATCCAGCGTGCGCACCGGTTTGGCCTGGTTCAGGGCGGTTTGGCATTTCTCCAATATCGCCACCAGTTTGGCGGATTCTTTGTCGCCCGAGCGGGCCGTTTTGGTCACCCGGTGCAGGCCCTTTTCGACGGCGGTCAGGTCGGCCAAGCACAACTCGGTCTGGATCACCTCGATGTCAGAAATCGGGTCAATCTTGCCGGCCACGTGGATCACGTTGTCGTCTTCAAAGCAACGCACCACATTGATGGTGGCATCGGTTTCACGGATGTGGGCGAGAAATTTGTTGCCCAGGCCTTCCCCGGTGCTGGCACCCGCTACCAAACCGGCGATATCCACAAATTCCACAATGGCCGGGACGATTTTTTCGGGTTTGACGATGGCTGCCAGTTGGGCCAGGCGTGTATCCGGCAGTTCAACAATACCCACATTGGGTTCAATGGTGCAAAACGGGTAGTTTTCGGCCGCAATTCCGGCCTTGGTCAGGGCGTTGAACAAGGTTGACTTGCCCACGTTTGGCAAACCCACGATGCCGCATTTCAAACTCATGAAAACACCTCTAAAAATCTGTCGCTGAAATCGAGATACAAACCGACATGCAAAACGAAAAGGCCCGGCGCAGTAATCCGCGGGCCTTGATGAAAATCCGGCCCTTATTGTAAGTGCGGCAGGGGTAAGTGAGGCAATGCCGCGCCGGGTTCAGCTGAAATTGAATTCACCCGTCACCTGCTGACCGACCCGCAAGCTTGCGCCAACCCCGGAACGGATGATCGCGTTCATGCCAAAGGTGATGGCACCATCCAGTTGGGCATTGGCGCGGTAGGCTTGCAAGGTATCGCTCACGTGGGGGGTGCTGGTCGCGTCCGCTGGATTGACATCCGGAATGGAACACCGCACACAGGGTTTGCAGGGCGCGAGAACCACCGCCAACGTGTCGTTTTTGTCATCGGCGGCGCTGATCGTGATGTCCGCCAGGCGGTCTTCATCATGCGCTTCAACACCACTGATCACGATGTTGGGCCGGAACCGCTCAGCACCGACTGCTGCATGGCCTTGTTGGGCCAACCGGGTGTTCAGGTCGTCCAGCGACGCGGTGCTGGTTACCAGTAGCGGGAACCCATCGGCAAACTGGTAGGGGGCATCCACACCGTCAGTCCACTTTTTGCTGGCCAGGCGGTTGTGTTCCGGGTCGAAGCGCACCAGCCGGAACCGGGGTGCCCCGGCGGTGGGCAAGCCAGCCGGGCTGAGTGATAAAAAATCACTGAACCATTGGCTGGCAATATCGCCCATGTCAAAGGCCGGCACCGTGTCGTCCCACACTTCAACCCGGGTGGCGGCTTCCACCGCGTCAATACTCACATGCAGGGCCAGCATGCCGGGCGCGCGCAATACCAGTTCACCCCGGCGAATTTGCGGTTTGACCAATGCCATGCGGGCGTATTCGCGCTGGCTGACAAATACGCCGTGTGCATCCACCACCATCCAGGCGCGATCCAGATCCAGGCCGGTGTCATACAACACCACGTCAGTCATCTCGATACCGGCACAAGATTTGACGGGGTAAATGAACAAACGATCAATGCGGGCATGAACCATGAAAAAAATCCTGTTGAAAATTGTCAAAACCCAAAAACAAGGGCATGTGGCCCCCGATTTTGCCCTGCCTCCTAAAATGGCCGCATGAAAGGCAATCATGGCTCGACCGTTTGACATCTGTATTCGTGGCGCGGGTATCACTGGCCGCGTTTTGGCGTTGCTGCTGGCGCGCGAACGCCTGCGGGTAGCCTTGGTAGTTGCCCCGCGCGTTTTGGTCGAAGGTAAAAATTCACCCGCGTCGCCAGCCGATGCTGCCGGGCACAGTGACGTGCGGGCTTATGCGCTCAATCTGGCCTCCAAGAATATCCTCGATTCCTTTCGCTGCTGGCCAGTTGGCGCAGGTGCCACGCCCGTGCTGGCCATGCAGGTGCACGGGGATGATGGCGGCGAGACGCGGTTTGCGGCGCCAACCGGCGAGGGCGAGGCGCTCGCCTGGATCGTTGATGTACCCGCTTTGGAAGCGTTGTTGGCGCAGGCTACCCAGTTTCAGCCGTTGATTGAAACTGTGCCAGCGCCGGTCGAAGCGGCTTTGACGGTGGTGTGTGAAGGCCGCAACAGCCAGACGCGTGACGAGTTGGGCGTGGAGTTTGATGTGCAGGCCTATGACCAAGTGGCGATTGCCACCCGGGTGGCCTGTGAAACCCCGCATGACCACACCGCGCGGCAATGGTTTGCCGGCGCTGCGTCGGGCGGAGAAATATTGGGGCTGCTACCCCTGGGCGACAGTGCGCCAGGGAACTCTGTCGCGGTTGTGTGGTCAATCCATCCAGACCGAGACGCCGACCTCATGCAATCTTCTGATCAATCCTTCTGCCAAGCCCTTGAGGCCGCCAGCCACCACAGCTTGGGTAGCATGTCGCTGGTATCTGGCCGGGCGCAATGGCCTTTGCAGCTGGCGCAGACGCGCCGCTGGGTGGGGCGCATGCCGGGCGGTCAGAACGCCTGGGCGCTGGCTGGCGATGCGGCCCACAGCGTGCACCCCTTGAGTGGCCAGGGCCTGAATTTGGGTTTGGCAGATGTTGCCGCGATGGCCGCGTTAATCGCCAAGCGTGATTACTTTCGCAGCCCTGGCGACGAAAAAATGCTGCGCCAGTACGAACGGGCCCGCAAACTCGAAGCGGCTTTGCTGGCCGGTGCCACTGACGGCCTGCAACGCCTGTTTGCGCAACCTGGCAAAGCCTGGCAAGGCCTCCGTAACATGGGCCTCAGTGCCTTTGACCAAAGTGGCGGCCTGAAAACCTGGGTGGCGGCGCGGGCCATGGGCCGTTAGCCACGCAACCCGTCAACTTTTTTCATTCTTCATTCAAAAAATTCATGATCCTATTTAAAAGCTTGCTGGTGGCTGGTTTGGCGGTTTTGGCGGGGCTTGCCCAAGCAGACGAAGCCAGCATTCGCAAAAACCTGGCCGAGCGCATCCCGCAACTCAAGCAGATTGACGAAGTCAACAAAACGGCTGTGCCGGGCCTGTTTGAAATCCGCGTCAATGGCAGCGAGATCTTTTATGTGGATGCCGATGCCAATCACCTGATTCAGGGCAATCTGATCGACACCAAACAGCGCCGCAACCTGACCGAAGAACGAATCGAAAAACTCTCAATGGTGGCGTTTGACAGCTTGCCCGCGAAAGACGGTTTCACGATCGTGCGCGGCAATGGCAAACGCAAGCTGGCGGTTTTTGAAGACCCCAATTGCGGCTACTGCAAACGCTTTGAGCGCGATTTGCAGAAGGTGGACAACGTTACCATCAGCATGTATTTGTACCCGATTTTGGGTGAAGCATCGGTCGAAAAATCCAAAGCGGTATGGTGCGCCAAAGACAAGGGCAAGGCATGGCAAGACCTGATGGTGCGCGAGCAGGCCCCGCCCGCCGCGGGTGCGCCCGGATGTGATACCACCGCCCTTGACCGCAATATTGCCTTTGGCAAAAAACACAAAATCACCGGCACCCCGACTTTGATTTTTGCGGACGGCTCCCGCGTGCCGGGTGCCATCAGCACCGCACAGGTTGAAAAATACCTGAACGAAATCAAGAACTGAAACCAGGCGTTGACACCTGTCTTCGCAGGTGTCAGCGTCTCAGTTCTCAAAAGCCATTGCCTTGCCGGCTATTTGGCGGCCTGCATATAACCCAGCGCCACATTCACCAAGGCCTTCACACCGGTCTTCATGTGTTTCTCGCCGATCATGAACAGTGGCGAATGATTGGGCGCGCCTGCTTTGTCGTCTTGTGGCGGCGCATTCAGGAACCAGAAAAACCCGGGTGCAGATTGGGTAAATGCGCCAAAGTCTTCAGAACCCAGAATCGGCGGAATTTCCATCACGCGGCCCGTGCTTTTTTCAAGGAACCCGATGGTTTTGCCGACCAAAGCCGCGTCATTCGACAACACCGGGTAGCCATTGGTCACCTTGGCATCTGCTGTCAAACCCGAGGCTTCTGCGGTGCCCTTGGCCATGCGCACCACCGCTTCGTGTACCTGCTTGCGGCTGGTTTCATTGAGCGTACGAATAGTGCCCGTCATGGTGGCAGATTCGGGAATGATATTGCTGCGGTTGCCACCATTGAATTGACCGACGGTGATCACCGCTGCGCCCTGGGAAAGATCGACCTGGCGGCTCACCACGCTTTGCAAGTTGGTCACGATATGGGCTGCCGTCACGATGGGGTCTTTGCTGGCCCAGGGCATTCCGCCATGGCCGCCCACCCCTTTGACAGTGATGTCAAAACTGTCAGAGCTCGCCATCAACGAGCCCCTGCGGTACATGATGGCCCCGGCGGGCAAGCCCGAACCAATGTGTTGCCCAAACACAGCTTCTACCTTGGGGTTGTCCATCACCCCGGCCTTGACCATTTCAAACGCGCCACCGCCGCCTTCTTCAGCCGGCTGAAAAAAGAAAACGACGGTACCAGGCAAATCAGCCCGGATTTTCGACAACACCTCGGCTGCCCCCAACAGCATGGCCACATGGGCGTCGTGGCCGCAGGCGTGCATCACGCCGGTGTCTTTGCCCTGCCATTGCGCACGTGCGGTGGAGCGAAACGGCAACTCGTTGCGTTCTTCGACGGGCAGCGCATCCATGTCAGCCCGCAAGGCGATCACCGGGCCGGGCTTGCCGCCCTTCAGCACCGCCTTGATGCCGGTTTTGGCGATGCCGGTCTGCACTTCAAACCCCGGCATGGCACGCAGCGCCTCGGCAATGTACGCGCTGGTTTTGACTTCTTGAAAAGACAACTCGGCGTTTTGATGGATATGGCGGCGCCAGGTGATGACCTTGGGTTCGGCAGCATCGATCAAGGCCGTTACATCGGCCAGCGTTTGGGCTTGCACAGCCCAGGGTGAAGCCAAAGCACAAAGGGCCAGGCCAACTGCGCCAAAGCGGCGAAAGGTTTGAAGGGGCATAACGGTCTCCAGAATCTGAATTATTGTGAACCGGCCCGATGGCTAACGCTTTACCAACTTACCGCTCGTCGGGCTGTTCCCAGAATACTCCAATTGCGCAGCAAAAACCGGCCTGACTCAGTGCCGAACCGTTGTACATTGGCATGATTTACATGAAAAACCCATGATTCATTTCACTGTTGAAACCGACGACCTGCACGCGCACCTGTTCGATATCACACTGAAGGTGAGCCAACCCGCTGCCCGCCAGCGCGTCAGCCTGCCGGTCTGGATTCCGGGCAGTTATCTGGTGCGTGAGTTTTCCAAAAATCTGCAAGGTTTGCTGGCTTCGCAGCGCGGCAAACCCGTGGCGATAAAACAGTTGGACAAAGCAAGTTGGGAGGTGAATTGCGCAGCAGGCCAAGCGCTTGAACTGCGCTACCGGGTGTACGCACAAGACAACTCAGTACGCACCGCCTGGCTCGATTCAGCCCGCGGGTTTTTCAATGGCACCAGCGTTTGCTTGCGTGTCGATGGGCAAACAGACGCGCCATATCAGCTGCGGATCAAGCCGCCACGGGGTGTGAAAGGCTGGCAACTCGCTACCGGGCTCAAAGTGCTGAAAACCAATCCGAATGGTTTTGGCAGTTACCAGGCAGCCCACTACGACGAACTGGCCGATTGCCCGGTAGAAATGGGCGCATTCTGGAGCGGCAGCTTCAAGGCCTGTGGCATCGTGCACCGGTTTGTGGTGGCGGGTGCCTTGCCCACTTTCGATGGCGCTCGTCTGTTGGCCGACACGCAAAAAATTTGCGAAGCTGAAATCCGCTTTTGGCACCCCGATATTGACAAAAAGGGCAACAAAAACAAACCGCTTCACAAAAACTATCTTTTCATGCTCAACGCCGTAGACGACGGCTACGGCGGGCTTGAGCACCGCAACTCAACCGCGCTCATCTGCAACCGCAAAGATTTGCCACGGCGGGGTGGGGCCGGCGGCGACAAGGCGTTTGACAACGGCAAGCTTACCGACGGCTACACCACGCTCTTGGGCCTTATCAGCCACGAATACTTTCACACCTGGAACGTCAAGCGCCTGCGCCCGGCCGAGTTTGCAAACTACGATTACGGCGCAGAAAACTACACGCAGCTTTTGTGGTTTTTTGAAGGCTTCACCAGTTATTACGACGACCTGCTTTTGCGCCGCGCTGGCCTGATCGATGCGGCCACCTACCTCAAGCTGCTGAACAAAACCATCAACCAGGTGATGCAAACGCCAGGGCGCCTGGTGCAGTCGGTCGCGCAGTCGAGTTATGACGCGTGGGTAAAGTATTACCGCCAGGATGAAAACACCCCCAATGCCACGGTGAGTTATTACACCAAGGGTGCGCTGGTGGCGCTGTGCCTGGATTTGTCGCTGCGTACCAAGACTAAAACCACCTTGGACGATGTGATCCGCGCCCTGTGGCAGCGTTGCCAGGCCGGGCCGATGACTGAGGTAGACCTGTTGGCAGTGTTGCAAGCTTTAACAGGCCGTTCGTTTGCCAACGAGATTCAATCGTGGGTGCACAGCACGAACGAGTTGCCGCTCAAACCCCTGCTGGAAGCCGCCGGCGTGCAGGTGCTGGAAGACCCCGCCCAACTCGCCCAGGCCCTGGGGCTGCGGGTGCAAGAGGCTGCTGGCATCGTCGTTAAAACCGTGTTGCGCGGCGGCGCGGCGGAAGCGGCTGGTTTTGCGGCGGGTGATGAATGGTTGGCGGTGCAAGTGGGTTCATCGCGCTGGCGTATTCACAAATTGGATGAAATTCCGCTGTTGGCGGGCAGTGCGCCGGTAAAGGTTAAGGCCTTGGTGGCGCGGGATAAACGTTTGCTGGAATTGCCGCTGCATATACCGGCTGGGCAGACGACTTGGCGGTTGTTGTTGGCTGGGGGTGGAGTGGGGTGGATTTGAGCTTTGTTCAGCATTTCGGTTGCTTCTGCGCTGGTTATTTATCCCGTCTCTTTTGATTGCTCCGTGTTCGTTGAATGCCCTGTGCTCGATGGTTACTCCGCGCGGCGACTGGGCAATGTGCTGCGGTTTTGGGGTGGAAACACTCGCGCTGACGAAAAATTCGTGCGACGCGGTGGTCGCGGAATTTTTTGAGGTGCACCACAACCGCAACCGTGACGCCTTCCACCCCAAAGCCTGGTCACATTTCCCAATCACCGCGCTCAGTTGGGATTTGGGGTCGGGGTGCTTCGCGCGAATTCGGTTGAGCCTGCCAGAATGACGACCATCAATTTGTAGGTTTTCGAATTGCTTTGTATTGGATTTTTTAGTGACCCATTCTCACTCCGAATATTATGAGCAAGTGCTGAATAACATGGAGCGGACTTTGCATGTGCTCGTTTCTCGTGTCTCACCTCCGCAGTCGTTGCCGTACAAAGACTCGCATGTCTTTCGTTATGTAGAGAAGACCGTTCACCAAGCGCTTGTGCAGAAACTCGCTCGTTTAGTCAGCGGTCTTCACGCAGTCAACCTGCTTTGGAGTAAAGGTTTCGTCCAGGAACAGGCTTCGTTGCAGCGAATGTTGGATGAGATCACCGAAGACATTTCATTCCTTTCTTTTTCTGCCATAAACCAAGACACGACCGTATTGCACAAAACATACCTAGACGCCTTTTTTCAGGGGGAATTTGACCCAAATTCTCTTGTTGTCTCCTCGCAAGAGCGTCCCACTGTCTCCAGGAAAAAGGTTCGTGCATACATAGACCGCATGGGGAGTGGGCCAAAGGGGTCAAGTAAACAATTGGAAGCTGCGCGAACAGTTAGTAAAACGTTCTCGGGCTATGTCCATGCCGCGTCTCCGCAAATTATGGACATGTATGGTGGAAATCCACCGCGTTTCCATGTTCGTGGAATGCTTGGCACTGGGAGACATCTTGAGCACAGCGCGGATCTGTGGAATTATTTCTATCGGGGAATTGTCGCGTTCGCAATTGCGGCCAAGGCTTTTGGTGATGATGAGCTATTTGCTTTAATCCGAGCTTTCGCTGACAAATTTGTCAAAGAAACTGGGTACGATTGGGAGTCAAAAGAGTGGCAGAAAGTCTGACTTTTCACTGGTGTGGGTATTTGCGCTGCGGCTTTCCAGGCGGCACTTTTGCAAAGTTTTAACGCGCCAACCAAGCGCTGATAGGCCAATGCGACCGGGCTTCGGGGTGGAAGGCGCGCACGACGGGACGTGGTGCACCTCGAAAAATGCCCAAGCGACAGCTTGTCGCATTTTTGGTGAACGTGTGATTCCACTCCGAAACCGCACGCGCGTTGGCCTGTCGGCGCGGGCTCCGAACGACCACAGGCGGAACCGGTGGGCGTAGGTTTTCGTCTATATATCTAGTTTATAAATTATTGATAGATAAAAATAGGCAATAATTCATATGATAATTGCACAATTAGATATTATTAATGTATCAAAAATGATTAAATAAAGCTTATTATTTACGTAAATCTATAACTCTACGGGCTTTCCCGGCACTTCGCTCCACGCCCCCGGCAGCCTTCAATTCAATCGACGCGCTGCTGCCAATGTAGGCCTTGATGTCATGCTGCAATTGCCGCGCGGCGGCTTGGGCGGCGGGGCTGGCGGGGTCGGTGCCGGGTTGCGTTTCTACCAGGACCTGTAGTTCATCCAACACGCCCACGCGGCGCAGCACGCACTGGTAATGCGGGGCCAACTCGGGGCGTTTGAGGATGAGTTCTTCGATCTGTGTGGGAAAGACATTCACGCCGCGCACGATCATCATGTCGTCGCTGCGGCCGGTGATTTTTTCCATGCGGCGCATGGTGCGCGCGGTGCCGGGCAACAGGCGCGTCAGGTCGCGGGTGCGGTAACG
>JANOVW010000373.1:0-8957 GCA_031417575.1 Rhodoferax sp.
TTTCGAAGCTTTGGCAGCCCGCAACCATCTCAAGGTGTCGGTCCAATTTGGCCTGGAAGCGGGGCGTACGGTGCGCATGCTTCCGAATCTGATGGCTGGTACCGCCGTCTTCAAGTTTTCCCGGTGAGGCGAAATCGCCGCACGGCCCGATGTCGACAGCAACCCGATGCCAGGGCAACACCATGCGAGGTAAAACGTGAACCCCGAACAACTTTTGCATCACCATGACCAGGGCACTCCATGGCCAGCCGACTTGCAAGCCGGCATGACGGCAGACATTGCACAAGCTTACCAAATGGCCCTGGCCACCCGGCGGCTTCGCACAGAGCGGGGTGAAACGCCGCGCGGCTTCAAAATAGGCTTCACCAACCGCAACATTTGGCCGGTCTACCAGGTGTATGGACCGATTTGGGGCACGGTCTATGCGTCCACGCTCACCGTCAGCCCAGGCCAGGCAACGGTGAGCCTGTCCACCCGGTGCCAACCCCGGTTGGAGCCCGAAGCGGTGTTCGGCATCAAGGCTACGCCGCCGCCCGGCGCTTCGGTAGACGAGTTGTTTGACTGCCTTGACTGGGTAGCGCCGGGATTTGAAATTGTGCAGTCCCACGCGCCCGGTTGGAAGTTCAACGCCGCCATGACGGTGGCCGATGGCGGGCTGCACGCCAACCTGGTGGTGGGCCGCCCTGTCGCAGTGGCATCCATTGCGTCAAACGCAGGGGCGTTCAATGAAACCTTGGCTGCCTGCCATGTGAGACTGAATCGAAACTGCATGTTGGTGGAGCAGGGTGTCGGTGCCAATGTGTTGGGTAGCCCATTGTTGGCTTTGCATGACTTCCTGGGCGAACTGCGCCAGTGTTCTGGTGGGCCCGATTTGCTGCCGGGTGATGTCGTCACCACGGGCACGTGGACGGATGCCTGGGCGGTTCAAGCCGGGGAAACCTGGCGGGCCGATTTCACTGCGCCTTTGGATTCGTTCGCAGTGGCGTTTACCTGATTCGTCTATTTTTGGAGATTTAACGATGAGAACTGCCCATCAAACGCTGCCACAGGTGTTGGCCTTTGACATTTTCGGCACCGTGGTAGATTGGCATGGCAGCATCAGCGCCGAGGTTAACGCCCTGAATTTGCCTGGCCCGAACGGCCCGGTCGATGGTGGCGAATTTGCGCTGGCCTGGCGTGCCGGTTATCAGCCCGCGATGCGCCGGGTGATGCAAGGTGAGCTGGGGTGGACCCTGATCGACGATCTGCACCGGATGATTCTGGATGAGGTACTGGAAAAATTCCAGATTCGCCATCTGACGGAAGAACAAAAGCGGCACCTCAACAAGGTATGGCACCGGCTGAATGCCTGGCCTGACTCGGTGCAAGGTCTGACCCGGCTCAAGTCGAAATTCACCATTTGCAGCCTGTCCAATGGCAACATCGGGTTGCTGACCAACATGGCCAAACGGGCTGGTTTACCGTGGGATTGCGTGTTGTCTGCCGAGGTTTTCAAAGCCTACAAGCCCCACCCATCGACTTACCTGGGCGTGGCCAAGGTGTTTGACCTGCAACCCCATCAGGTCATGCTGGTCGCAGCCCACCATGATGATCTGGCCGCTGCGCGTTCATGCGGTTTGCAAACGGCTTATATCGAACGCCCTGCGGAATTTGGCACCCAGGCACTCAAAGACGTATCACCCCGGGTCGGCAACGACTATCACGCCGTTGATTTCAATGCGCTGGCGGACCAGTTGGGCTGTGCCGGTTAATGCCGGGCACAGCCACGCAAAGCGGGTAAAGCAGGGTAAGGGCGCATCATGACCATTGATCCCGTTTTGTTCGCCGAATTGTTCGGCCTGGGTTTGGCAATCGGCTATTTGGCCGGGCTGCTGGGCATTGGCGGGGGCATGCTGATGGTGCCCTTCATGGTGTTTGTTTTGTCGTCTCAAGGCGTGGGTGAAGCGGTGCTGGTGAAAGTGGCCGTGGCAACCTCGTTGGCAACCATTTGTTTCACCTCGCTGTCGTCTGTATGGGCGCATCATCGAAAAGGCGCGGTCCTGTGGTCCGTTGCGCTGGTGTTGGCGCCTGGCATTCTGATCGGCTCGCTGGCCGGTGCCAACCTGGCGGTAGCTTTGCCGGCCAAAGCGCTCACGGTTTTTTTTGCACTGTTCGTCACGTTTTCTGCCACCCAGATGCTCCTGAATAAAAAACCCAAACCCGGCCGCACTTTGCCAGGCGCCATCGGCATGTTTGGTGTTGGCAGCGTGATCGGCGTTTTGTCCAGCATGGTGGGCGCGGGCGGTGCCTTCGTGTCGGTCCCATTCATGACATGGTGCAATGTCAGTATTCACAAGGCCGTGGCCACTTCGGCTGCTTTGGGTTTTCCGATCGCTTTGGCGGGCAGCTTGGGCTACGTGTTGGCGGGGATGGGCCGTGCGGATTTGCCGGCCGGTGCGCTGGGCTATGTCTATATTCCCGGATTGGTCAGCATTGCATTGGGCAGCATGCTGACCGCCCCTTGGGGTGCCCGCACCGCACATCGCATGGATATCGGTCCGCTTAAAAAGGTTTTTGCACTGTTTTTGTATGCAATGGCCGCCTATTTTTTGTTGCGATAGACCCCGGCCCGGACGGGCATTGCCCCCAAAAAGGGCAAGGCATCGCATAATGGAAAATAATTTACAAATCATCATCCGCACGTTTTCCGCAAACCACTCATCAGGAGTCCTCCATGACCGCTCGTGTACCCGCTGATGTTTTGAACGCCGCGCAGGCCCAAAGCCAGGTCACGCGGCAATGGGACGAAGTGATCGTTCCGCAGCTTAAAGATTACATCGCCATTCCAGCCAAATCCCCCAGCTTTGACCCCAATTGGGCTCTGAACGGACATATTGAAACGGTGATGCGCAACGCTGCCGCCTGGGTAGAGTCGCAAAAAGTCGAAGGGCTCAAACTCGAGGTCATCCGGCTGGCGGGCCGTACCCCCGTGTTGTTTTTTGAGGTAGCGGCATCCAATGGCCAACACGGCCATACGCCGTCTGCAAAAACCGTCCTGATGTACGGCCACCTTGACAAACAGCCCGAGTTCACCGGCTGGCGCAACGATTTGGGGCCGTGGACGCCGGCTTACGAAGACGGCAAGTTATATGGCCGCGGTGGTGCCGACGATGGTTACGCGGTGTATGCTAGCATTGCCGCAATCCAGGCGCTCAAGTCGCAAGGGGTTGCGCACCCGCGCATCGTGGGTTTGGTGGAGACCTGCGAAGAAAGTGGTTCGCATGACTTGTTGCCCTATATCGACGCGCTGCAGGCGCCGGGCAACAACCGTTTGGGCGACGTCGCGCTGGTGATATGCCTTGACTCGGGCGCTGGCAATTACGATCAACTGTGGCTTACCAGCAGTTTGCGCGGCATGGCCAGTGGCGTGTTGAAAGTTGAAATCCTCACCGAAGGTGTGCATTCTGGTGATGCCAGCGGCCTGGTGCCTTCCAGCTTTCGCATCATGCGCCAGGTCTTGGACCGTCTGGAAGACAGCGCGACAGGTCGCCTCTTGCCCGCGAGTTTTCATTGTGAGGTTCCAGCTGATCGGGTTGCCCAAGCCAAAGCAACCGCAGCCATTCTGGGCGACGAAGTGTACAAACGGTTTCCGTGGGCCCATTACGACTGCGCGGGTTCCACCACGTTTGCGTTGCCCACCACCACCGACCCGCTGCAGGCGCTGTTGAACCGTACTTGGAGCCCGACCCTCAGTGTGACGGGTGCTGACGGCTTTCCTGCCATGCAAAACGCCGGCAATGTGCTGCGGCCCTACACGGCCTTCAAGCTTAGTTTGCGCTTGCCGCCCTTGGTTGACGCGGGCCAGGCCGTGCAACAGCTTAAAACGCTGCTGGAAGACAATGCGCCCTATCAGGCCAAGGTAACCTTCGAAAGTGGCGGCGGCGCAACCGGATGGAATGCACCCAGCACGGCACCCTGGTTTGAGCAGGCTTTGAACCACGCCTCACAGGCGCACTTCGGCGCGCCCTGTGGCTACATTGGTCAGGGTGGCACGATCCCTTTGATGAGCATGCTTTCCAAAGGTTTTCCTGCGGCGCAAATGATGGTCTGCGGCGTGTTGGGGCCGCGCTCCAATGCCCATGGGCCCAATGAGTTCCTGCACGTACCGTATGCCAAGAAACTGACGGCAGCGGTTGCGCAGGTGATGGCCCAGCTGCCCTGATGCCCATCCGCGCGTTGCCCGCTCTTTGTTATTCAGAAAATGTCCACTGACTCCACCCTTTCGACTTTTGTTGCCGCAGACGGCGACAACCTGGCCATACAAGACTGGCCGTTACCCAGCGACAAGAAACTGCGCGGCGTTGTATTGCTGGTTCATGGGCTGGGCGAACACGCCGGTCGTTATGACCACGTCGCCAGTCACCTCAATAACTGGGGATTTGCCGTGCGCGGTTACGACTTGTATGGCCACGGCGAATCGGGTGGCGAGCGCGGTGCCCTCACCAGCGACAACCGCATGCTGGACGACCTGGCCGACATCATCGACAGCACCCGCCATACGATGCGGGCTGATTGCCCGCTGATTTTGCTGGGACACAGCATGGGCGGACTGATTGCGGGTCTGTTTGTCGCCCGGAACCTGCGTCCGGTCGAAGCGTTGGTGTTGTCGTCGCCGTCGCTGGATCCTGGTTTGAGCGGGTTTCAGAAGTTTTTGTTGTCGGTGTTGCCCAAAATCGCGCCCAACCTGCGCGTCAGCAACGACCTGGACATCAGCAAGCTCTCACACGACCCGGCGGTTGTTGCCGCCTACAAGGCAGACCCGCTGGTGCATGACCGAATCTCGGCACGTCTGGCTAAATTCATCGCCGATGGCGGTGCAGAAACGCTGGCAAAGGCTTCAGACTGGAAAACACCCACGTTGCTGATGTTCGCCGGGCAAGACAAACTGGTGACTCCGGCAGGCAGCCGGGCCTTTGCGGCCGAAGCGCCAACAAACGTGGTAACAACCCATTGTTTTGAAGACCTCTATCACGAGATCTTGAATGAGCGTGACGCAGAACCCGTGTTTGCTCTGCTCAAGGGCTGGCTGACGAACCGCTTTTAAGGCCGATCTGGAAGTGCTCTTTTGGGCGGTTTGCGTCGTTGGGCCGCATCACCCCGCGGCACGCACCTCACGTCGTTGACGCAGGGCCAGCCAAACCAGCGCCGCGCCGGTCAGGGCTACCGGCAGCAACGAGCCGTAATTGAGCAGCGTCCAGCCCCGCGTGGTCACCAGCGCGCCTGAGGCCAGCGAAGTCAGCGCCAAGGTCGAAAACACGCAGAAATTCATGGCGCCCTGGGCCCGGTCTTTTTCTTCCGGGCGGTAGGTTTGCATGGCCAGCGTGGTACCCCCCGTGAAGAGGAAATTCCAGCCCACACCCAACAAGAACAAAGCTGCCAGAAACTGGTGCAGATCAACGCCCGACAAGGCGATCACGATGCACAGAAAGTTAAGGGCCACACCCAAACCCATGATGGGAAGCACGCCAAATTTCTTGATCAGATGCCCGGTGAAAAACCCGGGCGCAAACATGCCGATCACGTGCCATTCCAGCACCAGCGCAATGTCGCTGAAGACATAGTTGCATTGCTGCATGGCGATAGGGGTGGCGGCCATCAGCAAGTTCATCACGCCAAAACCCAATGCGCTGCCAATCGCCGCCACAATGAACAAGGGCTGGGAAATGATCTCCAGCGTGGGGCGCCCACCTTGGGTTTTGGAGGGCGGGGTCACCGGTGGAAACTTGATTTGCGACAACAGCGCCATGGCCACCAATGCCGCCACGGCCAGCGACAGGTAGGCGCCCACAAATCTCACCTCAAACAGGTCACGTGTCATCGACGCCATGTTGGGGCCCAGAACCGCACCCAACAAGCCACCCGCCATCACCAGCGAAACCGCTTTTTCCCGCCAGTCGACCGTGCTCAACTCTGCGGCGGCAAACCGGTACAACGAGGCATTGGCGTTGTAGTAACCCGCCACCAAGGTGGCGAAACACAACAACCAGAAATTTTTGGACACTGCAGCATAGGCACACAGCAGGGCCGACAACAAAGCCACGACCAGGCCCAGCTGGAACGACACCTTGCGGCCAAAACGGGCCTGGGTTTTGGCAACCGCAGAGGTGGAAAGCGCGCCGCCAACCACATAACCCATTACCGGCAAAGTAGCCATCCAGCCCAGCGGGGCCATGCTCAGCCCCACCAAGCCATTGATAGCGATGAAGATCACATTGTTGGTAAGAAACAGGCCTTGGCAAATCGCCAAAAGCCATAAATTGCGGTTCATCAGCAGCGCCTAGCGGTTGATTGGAGGTTCAAACCAGTGTAAGCGCTACCAATGCGGCGAGTGCGGCTGTTTCCGAGCGCAAGACGCGTTCACCCAAAGTGGCCGCAGCGAACCCGGCTTGCAGCGCGCGCGATTCTTCTGCCGGGCTTAATCCACCCTCGGGGCCAGACAAAACCGTGATCGGTGCAGCCGATGTGTGAGCCACCGCGGCCACCATGGCCGACAGGGGCTGCGTTGCAGCAGACAGCGACAAAACAAGGTTTTGCCCGGGCGGTTTGGCGATGTGTTGGCTCATCCATCGGTTGAAATCCATGACCGGGTGAACCAGCGGTACCGTGTTGCGACCACATTGTTCACAACCGGCAACGGCAATACCTTGCCAGTGCTGCTGCTTTTTCACGGCGCGCTCACCGGTCAAGCGAAGCACAGTGCGTTCTGTCAACAGGGGTTGAATGGAAGCCACGCCCAATTCGGTGGCTTTTTCAACCAGCCAGTCCATCCGGTCATTGGCCGGCATGCCAATCGCCAAATGAACCGCTTGCCGTGTCTCACGCGAGGCGATGTGGGCCGCGCCGATGAGCACCTCAACGTCACTGCGACCCATGCGCAGAACCGTGGCGGCATATTCAGCTGTTTCAGTCGTATCGGCCATTGGCAGGCCATTGAAAAGCGTCATCGGGTCACCCGGCTGCAAACGCAGCACCTGTACATGACGCGCTGCCCCAGCGGGCAGCACCAGCGCGGCACCACTGACCAGCGGGATGGGGCAATAAAACCGGGGCATAAACCGATGCGTCAGACCGGGCGCATTACACCCGCCCGTAAGCGAAGCCCGTCACCGGCTGGATTTTTTCCAGCTTTTCAACCAGGCGCATGAACGGCTTGAGTTCAATATAACGGCCCGTCGTCGACAGGATGTAATGAATGAAGCGGGGCGTATCGGCCAGGTATTTGGGCTTGCCATCGCGCAACGTGAGCCGGGCAAAAATGCCGGCCACTTTGAGGTGCCGCTGTAAACCCATCCACTCCACGCCCTTGTAAAACTCGCCAAAATCGTTGCCGACCGGCAAACCCGCTTTGCGGGCTTTTTCCCAATAACGAATCGTCACTTCCAGCACAAACGGTTCGTCCCACGTCAAAAAGGCATCCCGCATCAGGCTGGCGATGTCATAGGTGATGGGGCCGTACACCGCGTCCTGAAAATCAAGAATACCCAACGTGGGGGGCAGCGAACCACGCGCAGCGGGGAGCGTGGGGGCCACATTCATCAGCATCAGGTTTCTGGGCATGAAATCGCGATGCACATAGACCGACGGCCATGCCAAATTGCCTTGCACGATGACTTTGAACGTCGCCTCCAAAAGCGCCTGGTCTTTGGCATCCAGCGTCAGCCCCCGATGTTTCGCCACGTACCAATCCGGAAACAAAGCCAATTCACGGTTTAACAGCGCGGCGTCGTAGTTGGGCAAAACACCGGGGCGCGAGGCCAGCTGCCATGCAATCAAGGTGTCGACGGCGGCCAAGTAGAGCGGCAGGTTGGCTTCAGGCTTCGCCGGGTCAATCGCCGCCATCATGGTGGTGTCGCCCAAATCGCCCAGCAGCATGAAGCCATCGGCTTCGTGCCATTCCAGCACCTCGGGCACCTTCAGGCCGGCCTGGGCCATCAGGTGCGCGACATCCACAAAGGGGCGACTGTTTTCCTTGTCGGGCGGCGCGTCCATGATGATCCGGCTCACGGGGCCGGTTGCGCCCTGGCCTTGTATGCGCAGGTAGCGCCGGAAGCTGGCATCTGCCGACGCAATGCAGAGGGTTGCGGCTTCCAACCCGTGTTTGGCCTGCAAACCGGCCAGCCATCGGTTAAATGCGGCTTGTCGGGCCACATCGGCCCACGTAACGGGTAAGGGACTGGGGTTGATAGGGGTGATGTTGCCGATGCTCATGGATAATTCATTTTACAAAGCCGTCGTCCTTCATTGTGACGCTGGCTGGTTCCCAACCGTCTTTTCACCTGCTGCTGCCCTACTGCCCGCTGCTCTCGTCAGCCCATTGCTTTGTTGATCCACCGAACCCACCCGTCCCTCACCAGCCCCCGCTTTGCCGCGACCGGTCAGATGGGCCGTCTCATGGCCACCGGGCTGGTGCTGCAGGCGCTGACCGGGGTTGGGTGGGCGCAAACGGTGCAAACACCTGCTGTGCCTCTTGCGCCCATAGCGCCTCTTTCGCCCCTGCCCACCTTGCCCCCGCTGGTCTTGCAGCCCAGCCTGCAACTGAATCCCACGATTGACCCCGCCACCCGAGGCCAGTTGCCCACCTATTTGTCGGGCGAGCGCACCAGTGGGCGTGTCAACCTTGAAACCGTGCTGGAAGGCCAGGCCGAGCTGCGCCGCGCCGACATGGTGATCCGTGCCGACCGGCTCGAGTATTACCAGCCCGACGACCAAGCCAAAGCCGCGGGCAACGTGTACATCAACCGGGCCGGCAATATTTATGAAGGCCCCTTGCTCGAGCTCAAGCTCGATGCCATGGAGGGCTTTTTTCTGCAACCGCGTTACCGGTTTTTGCAAAGCGGCGCCCATGGCCAGGCCGACCGGGTCGAGTTTCTGGATGAAAACCGCACGGTGATCACCAACGCCACCTACACCACCTGCCG
>JANOVW010000374.1:0-1721 GCA_031417575.1 Rhodoferax sp.
GGCCGTCGCAGCTGGGGCAAGCACCCACCGGGGAGTTGAAGGAGAACAGGCGCGGCTCGAGCTCTTGAATCGAATAACTGCAAATGGGGCAGGCAAATTTGGCGTTGAAGAGGTGCTCGACCGGGGCTTTGTCCGGCGTTCCGACTTCCATCGCAATGGCGCGGCCATCGGCGATTTTCAGGGCGGCTTCGAAGCTTTCAGCCAGCCGCTGCTTCATGTCGTCGCGCACCTTGAGCCGGTCTACCACCACGTCAATGTCGTGTTTTTCGGTTTTTTTGAGTTTGGGCAGATTGTCGAATTCGAGCAGCTCGCCATCGACCCGAAAACGCACATAGCCGCGCGCCTGCATGTCGGCAAACACATCCAGAAATTCGCCCTTTTTCTCACGGGCCAGCGGCGCGATGATCATCAGCCGCGTCTCTTGCGGCAAGGCCAGCACCGCGTCCACCATCTGGCTCACGGTTTGGGCTTGGAGCGGCAAATCATGATCGGGGCAAAACGGTGTGCCGGCGCGGGCGAACAGCAGGCGCAGGTAGTCATGAATTTCGGTGACCGTACCCACGGTGGAGCGCGGGTTATGGCTGGTGGCTTTTTGCTCAATGGAGATGGCCGGCGAGAGGCCTTCAATCACGTCCACATCGGGTTTGTCCATCAGCTGCAAAAACTGGCGCGCGTAGGTGGAAAGGCTTTCCACATAACGCCGTTGCCCTTCGGCGTAGAGCGTGTCAAACGCCAAGGAGGATTTGCCCGAACCCGAAAGGCCCGTGATCACCACCAGCTGGTTGCGCGGGATGTCCAGGTCGATATTCTTCAGGTTGTGGGTGCGGGCCCCCCGGATGCTGATGGTTTGCTGGCGCAAGGCATTGGCCAGGTAGGCGCTGTCGGTCTCTGAATTCACGGCGAGGGGCTTTTTTTGAAGGGCAACCCTAGATTATCGGCAGTCTTGACAAATTTGGCAGCATTTTTGAAGCGCAACCCAACTGAACGCATAATCTGAGCCGCAGGGCCGGTTTGGATCGGTTCTTGTACCAGCAAGTTTTTGGAACTTTTTTCTAAATCCAGGAATTCACAAGGAAATCACTATGGCATCCGTCAACAAAGTCATCATCGTCGGCAACCTGGGCAAAGACCCCGAGGTTCGCTCCTTCCCCAGCGGCGACCGTGTCGCCAACGTCACCATCGCCACCACCGACAAGTGGAAAGACAAACAAACCAGCGAAATGCGCGAAGCGACCGAGTGGCATCGCGTGGTTTTTAACGGCCGTTTGGCCGAAATTGTGGAGCAATATCTGCGCAAGGGCTCGCAGGTCTATGTAGAAGGCAGCCTGCGCACCCGCAAGTGGACCGACAAAGATGGTGTCGACAAATACACCACCGAAATCCGCGCTGACCAAATGCAGATGTTGGGGAGCCGCCAGGGCCAAGGTGGGCCATCGCACGATGAGGAAAGCGGCATGGGCGGTGGCGGGGGCGGCGGTGGAGGCGGAGGCGGTTATTCGCGCCCTGCACCCGCTTCGCGTCCGGCACCCCAGGCCCCCAAAGCGGCGACACCGGCCAAGGCGAGCAGCGGTTTTGACGACATGGACGATGACATTCCGTTTTAATCGGTCACTTTACTTTTTACACCTCAACAAGCAGGCGCTGTATGGATGCATCGACTACCGCGGCAAACCCGCAGAACCCCGTCTCGCAAACCTCGTTTGTGCCTTCGGTGAACAACG
>JANOVW010000375.1:0-6003 GCA_031417575.1 Rhodoferax sp.
CATTACACCGAGATCAACGAGGGCGAAATGAACAACAACCCCTCACCTGGCAACAAAGCCGGGGGTTTGACCACCATCCTTGAAAAATCCCTGGGGGCAGTTGCCAAAGGCGGCACCAGTAATCTTGAAGCGGTATATGAATACGCCGAACTCGTAACGGCCAAAGGCTTCGTTTACATGGATACACCCGGATATGACCCGGTAAGCGCAACCGGGCAGGTAGCAGGTGGGGCCAACATGATCTGCTTTACCACGGGTCGTGGTTCGGCCTATGGCTGTGCGCCGTCACCGTCATTAAAGCTCTCAACCAATTCCAACCTCTGGCGCAAACAGGAGGACGATATGGACATCAACTGCGGCGAGATTGTGGATGGCACCTGCGACATCCAAACCATGGGACAACGAATTTTTGAACTGGTATTGGCCACCGCATCAGGCCAACAAAGCAAGAGTGAAAAACATGGCTACGGCCAAAATGAATTTGTGCCGTGGCAACTCGGCGCGGTAATGTGATTCCAGGGCACTATATGCAAAAAACTCTTTCATCGGCAAATTTGACCGCACAAGCAGCCGGGATTTTTGCTGCCGCTGGCAGCACTGCCCAAGAAGCCCAAACGGTTGCCAGCAACCTGGTAATGGCCAATTTGAGTGGGCATGACTCACATGGCGTGGGCATGTTGCCCCGGTACATTGATGCGGTGCTGGAGGGCGGACTCAAGCCCAACACAGGCATCAAGGTGAACCTGGATATCGGCTCCATGCTGGCGATTGACGGCCAGCGCGGGTATGGGCAAATTGTGGGCGAGCAAGCCATGCGGCTTGCCATCGAGCGCGCCCAACAACATGGCAGCTGCATCATGACGCTTGCCAACGCACACCATCTGGGGCGCATTGGTCATTTCTCGGAAATGGCCGTGGCGCAGGGTTTGGTTTCACTGCATTTTGTCAACGTGCTATCGCGCCCGGTGGTGGCACCTTGGGGTGGGGCCGATGGACGTTTTGGAACCAACCCCTGCTGCATCGGCATTCCGCTCAAGGGGCGCGAACCGTTCATACTGGATTTCGCCACCAGCCGGGTCGCCCAAGGGAAGATGCGGGTTGCCTTCAACAAGGGGCAACAAGTTGCTCCGGGCACGCTGATTGATGAACATGGCCACCCCACTACCGACCCGGGCGTGGTGGTGGTGCCGCAAAGCAATGGGCTGTTTGGTGCACTCATGACGTTTGGGGAGCACAAGGGTTACGGCATGGCCGTGGTGAGCGAATTGTTGGGTGGTGCGTTAAGTGGTAGCGGCACCTGGCATCGCCCAACCGACCCGGCCAAGCGTGCCGTCGTCAACGGCATGCTGACCATCGTGATTGACCCTGCCAAACTGGGCACTCAAAAAGTCTTTGATGACGAGGCACTGGCTTTTGTCGACTGGCTGCAAAGCGGCCCTGTGGGGCCTGGTTTTGAAGCGGTTCAATTGGCCGGCGAACCCGAGCGGGCAGCGCGAAAGCAACGTGCCGTTGAGGGCATTACGGTTGACGAACAAACCTGGGCTGAAATCGTTGCCGCGGGTGGCAAGGTCGGTATTCTGGTTCCCAATTAGCCCCTTAGATTACTATGTTATTTATAGCTAATTGCGCAACCAGCACGTAAACAATAGTCACTTTTTTCTTAAGACTTTCCATAAAACCCAACAAGAGCGTTTTTGGAGCCATTCTTCAGCCTCTTTTAAAAACCTCTTATGCAGGCGCTGACAACCGCTTCATTGGCCACTATTGCCAAGCAACCACCATCCGCAGCAACAGCCCTGCCCACTTACCCGCGCAATGGCCAGCCAGGTGTGGTGCACCTGGGTCTCGGGGCCTTTCACCGGGCGCATCAAGCACTGGTTTTCGACAGCTTGTTGCAACACGGTGATTTGCGTTGGGGCGTGCTGGGCGTGGCCATTCGCAACGAGGCGCTGGCCCAAACCTTGTCTGCGCAAGATGGCCTGTATTCCGTTCAAATTGCCAGTAACTCGGGTACCACCTGGCAGGTAGGCGGGGCCATCTGGCAGACCTGCGTGGCGGCCCTGGAACCCGTCACCGTCACACATGCCATTGGTGCTGCGACTACGCGTTGGGTGACGCTCACGGTGACAGAAAAAGGCTACAACGACGAGATTGCCCGGTTGCTGTTGGATGGGCTGGCTATCCGCCACAAACTAAATCTGCCGGGGTTGACGATTGCCTCGTGTGACAACCTCTCTCACAATGGTGACAAACTCAAGGCGCTATGCCTGAAAGCAGCGCAAGACGACATGGCATTGGCTGCCTGGATTTCAAACTCTTGCACATTCCCCAATAGCATGGTGGATCGCATCGTGCCGGCCGCCACCCCCGAACGCATCAGTGCGGCAGCCCAGGCACTGGGCATGAGCGACAGGGCCGCGTTAGGCACAGAGGCCTTTTGGGAATGGGTTATCGAGGATCAATTCGCCGATTCAGCGGATGCCCCCTTGCTGCGAAGCGTCGGCGTGACGGTGGTGCACGATGTAGCACCGTTTGAAGAGGCCAAACTGCGCCTGCTCAATGCCAGCCACAGCGCGATGGCAGTGATAGGCGCCGTTGCCGGGCTCAAGGTCATTGGCGATTGCATCGGAAACCCGGCCATTCATCAATTCATCCATGGTCTGATGACGCTGGACGTAGGCCCACAACTCAACCGCAGTGATTGGACGCAATACCGGGACGCCCTGATCAAACGATTTGGCAACCCGTCGCTGCAACACAGCGTGCACCAGATCGCTACTGACAGTTCCCAAAAAATTCCGCAGCGCTGGCTTGCAACGGTGCTGCAAGCCAACGCTTTGGGTAGAGCCAGCCCCCGGTTGGCATTCGCCGCTGCGGCCTGGATGCGGTATTTGCTAGGCGTTGACGAGGCAGGTGCCTCGTATGTACTCAACGACCCGATGGCGGCAACTTTGCGTAACTTGGCTATGGTGCATGCCTCCGACGCGCAGGCCACGGTGTTGGCGTTGGGGACCCTAGAACCGATATGGGGTGTAAATCTGGTCGCAGACCTGCCTTGGCTGGCCAACGTAAACCGTGAGCTGCGTCGAATCAATCAACGGGGAATCTTGAACGCACTGATCGAACTCAATACCGAACTTGATACCGAACTTGACACCAAACTTGGTGGTGCGCAGTCACTCTAAATTGATGAAAATTACCGCCGCCCGCGTCATTGTGTGCTCACCTGCGCAACTTTTTCACATTGAAAATAGAGACAAATGAAGGTCTGAGCGGTATTGGTGATGCAACGCTCAATGGCCCTGAATTGGCCGTGAATTGGCCGTTCCGTGTTATCTCACGGAGCACGTGATTCCTTGCTTGATTGGCCGCGACCCGCACCAGATCGAAGGCATTTGGCAATACCTGTACAAGGGTGCCTATTGGCGGCGCGGCCCCGTAACGATGGCCGCCATTCATGTACTGCGGTGAAACGCCCGGGCATGACGTGGAAATTGATGAAACGCTGGCGGCCCGCGATCCATACAAAAGCGCCTATTTGCCGGTCAACCGATTGCAGAACGGTGGAAGGCTATGGAACTGGTGACGTACCAGCGCCTGATCGGTGCAGCAACTGCTGCGAACCGCTTGCTAAACCGTGATCAGCTTCAGGCAAGCTTCCAGGTTTTCAGAGGGCGCGCGTTTGAATCCGGATCGCGCATACCGTTGCAGCCGCCCCACCATAAATGAAGTGAGCACCGATGCGCTGATTTGCGCATCGACGGTGGGTTGGGCAGACCCGTTCTCAAGGGCCGCACCCCGCAAACATTGACGCAAGGCCGCTTCAATCTTGTCAAAGAACTGGCTCATACGCTGTTGAAGCCGGTCATTTTCAAACACCAGCGCATCACCCACCATAACCCGCGCCATGCCCGGGTTCTTTTCCGCGAATTGCAGCACCATCGTGACCAAACGCGCTGCCTGCCGATGTGGGGCCGCATGAGTGCCTGCGGCATCGGGCGTTTGGGCCGTGATTTGATTGATGAGCGAAAACACGCTGGTTTCGATGAAATCAATCAAGCCCTCGAACATTTGGGCTTTGCTGGCAAAGTGTCGATAAAGAGCAGCTTCGCTGACCTCCAGCTTGGCGGCCAACCCTGCAGTGGTGACGCGCTCGGCACCGGGTTGCTCCAGCATGGTGGCCAACGCTTGCAATATCTGCACACGCCGCTCGCCAGGTTTTGGGCGTTTTCGGGTTGGGCTGGAAGGGGGTTGGTTTTCAACAATGTCTGACATGGCGCCGATGGAGGTTTTGGAAATTCTCGCACAGCGCGACCAAGGGTTTCCCAGCGGACAGTGCCGCTTCAGTGCGATCGGATCATGGTTCCAAAAGCCTGGTCTGTCAGGATTTCAAGCAGCATCGCATGCGGCACCCGCCCATCAATGATATGGACGGCATTGACACCGCTTTTTGCGGCGTCCAACGCGCCACTGATCTTGGGTAACATGCCGCCACTGATAGTGCCGTCAGCAAAAAGTTCGTCAATGCGCCGGGCCGTCAAGTCAGTCAGCAAATTGCCTGCCTTATCAAGCACGCCAGCCGTATTGGTCAGCAACACCAGTTTTTCGGCCTTCAATACTATTGCCAACTTGGCCGCTACAACATCTGCATTGATGTTGTAACTTTCATTGTTTTCGCCAAAACCGATGGGACTGATGACAGGGATAAAAGCATCGTCCTGCAAAGCCTTGACGACACTGGGGTCAATGGAAACAATGTCACCCACCTGGCCCACGTCATGCTCCTTGGTCGGATCTTTGGAGTCGACCATTTTCAGTTTTTGTGCACGAATCATGGCGCCATCACGCCCTGTCAAACCGACGGCTTTGCCGCCAGCCAGGTTAATGAGCCCGACGATGTCTTGTTGTACTTCACCGCCCAGCACCCATTCCACAACCTCCATAGTCTCGGCATCGGTAACCCGCATACCCTGGATGAACTCTCCCTTTTTGCCCAGCCGTTGAAGCGCGTTTTCAATTTGTGGCCCGCCACCGTGCACGACCACCGGGTTCATGCCGACCAATTTGAGCAGCACCACGTCTTCCGCAAAATCTGCCTGCAAAGCGGGGTCGGTCATCGCATTGCCACCGTATTTGATTACCAGAGTTTTGCCGTGGAACTTGCGAATGTAGGGCAAGGCCTGTGCCAGTATTTCGGCTTTGTCACGCGAGGCGATATCGAGCGGCTCTTGGTTGGTGGTGGTCATATTCACTAAGATGCGACCCAGGAAGCGGGCGTGGGTGGTTGAAGATCGAAGCTGCGAATTGTGCCGTAACTGTGTGCCAGCGGCACACGGCTAGAAAACACTATTGCCTCCTAAAGCTTCCGCGGGCTGGTAGCCCTGGACTTGAGCCCGCAGGATTTCCTGGATACGGCCTAAGTCATCCGCGTCGGTGGCGCTCGCAAGGGCTTCCAGAACGGGCTCAAGTTGCTCCCAGCTCAGATGTTGCTCACGTGCTTTCATGATGCGCGGATGCCCTGTCGGCTGAGGGTTGTCTCCAATCAGCAATTCTTCGTACAGCTTTTCGCCTGGCCGCAAACCAGTGATCTCTATCGCAATGTCACCATCGGGATGCGCCACGTCCCGCACGGATAAGCCGGACAGTCGAACCATGCGTTGGGCTAAATCCAGGATGCGAACCGGCTCGCCCATATCTAGCAAGAAAACGTCACCGCCGGTTGCCATGGCGCCTGCCTGCAAGACCAGCTGCGCAGCTTCAGGAATGGTCATGAAATACCGTGTGACATCCCGATGCGTGACGGTGAGCGGCCCCCCCGCCTCCAACTGCTTGCGGAACAATGGAACGACACTTCCACTCGAGCCCAGCACATTGCCAAATCGCACCATAGTGAAACATGTCGAATGGCCCCGCGAACCTGCCGCAAGCGCTTGCAAAACCAACTCGGCCATACGCTTGCTGGCACCCATGACATTGGTAGGGCGCACTGCTTTGTCTGTAGAG
>JANOVW010000376.1:0-2332 GCA_031417575.1 Rhodoferax sp.
CCGCATCAAAAAACCCAAACTTGACCGCTACTTTCCATACAGTCATTCCCGTACGGAGTTTTTATTGCACGTGAACACCAACATCGCGTTTTTCGATATCCATGCGGTGGCGACTGAATGCAGTGACCCCACCGACAACAAATTTCTGGGCTTGGCATTGGATGCTGGTGCAACGGTGATTGTTTCAGGCGACCGGGCGCTTCAAAAGCTTCACCCCTATCAGGGAATTGCGATCTACTCGCCAGCCGAATTCTTGCAGGTACACGCCCAGTAGCCTAGGCAAGCGCAAGCCACATGTGCACCTTGGCTTTGAAGCCGGACGGTGTCAGGATGGCCATCGGTTCAACGCCAAACGCCTGAAACCCCGCACTTCGATACAGGTGACCAGCCGGCCCATTGCCTTCTGTCACTGTGAGGTTAAGCACACGCACACCGGCCTGGGCCCGCGCACGCGCAACGACTGCCTGCAACAGCGCACGCCCGGCACCCGTGCCGCGTGCGGTGGGCGCTACATACATGCCAATGATATGGGCTTTGTGCTGCGTTTTGGGTTTGGCCGAGAACTCCAGCGCCACACTGCCAACGAGCGCCCCGCCCTCAAACGCGCCAAAGGCCACACTCAGCCCGCTCGGGTCGGCGATGCGTTTTTCCCAAAATGACAGGGGCTCGGTAACCCGCTCTGCGGCTGTCGAGGTAAAGGCATCCGTCGCCAGCTCGTAGGCCTCCAGCATCAAGGCCCGGTAGTGCGGCGCGTCAGCCAGCTGGAGGGGTGCAACGTGCATGTTGGCGGCCAGTCTTCATCGGCTTGGCAGCGCGGCAACCTACGCCTCGCGCCGTGCCAGCGCCAAATAGGCGCCCAGCCCCACCATCGTCACGCCCGAAGCCCGCGTGAGCAACCGGGCGCGGGCTGCGCGGGCAGCACCCGATGCCAGCAGCCGGTCTGCCGCAAAAACAACGATCACATCCACCAGCGTATTCAATGCCACACAAATGCTGCCCAAGAGCGCCAACTGCGCCACCAACGGCTCGGTGGGTGACACAAACTGCGGCAAAAACGCCAAAAAGAAAAGCGCCGTCTTCACATTCAGCGCCTCGACCACCACACCTTCAAACAACGCACGCCGCGCGCCTTGGGCGGTGGCTGGCGCGACTGCAAACGCCTCATCCTTGCGCATCAACAACCGAATGCCCAAATAAATCAAATAGGCAGCCCCCACATACTTCACCACACTGAAAGCCAGAGCCGACTGCGCTACCAACAGCGACAACCCCAGCGCCGCCGCCAGCACGTGCAACAAGCCCCCGATACCCGTGCCCAAACACGATGCCAGCCCCTCAGCCCGCCCGCCTGCAACGGTACGGGCTACAACGTAAGCGATGCTTGGCCCAGGGGTGATGGCGAGAACGACGGCGGCGATTGAGAAGGCGATGAGGGACATGGTTTTGGGTTTTTAATCGTTGATGTGGGGCAGGAGGCTTTGGGCTGGCACGACCGTTGGCGGTGAAGCCGTGCCAATGCAGGATGGTGCAAGCCTGGCTTTGCCACCCTCTTCGCGAAAAGCCAGTGCAGACGGTGGCGGCAAAAAATCCCGCACGACTTCGGTTTTGCCCAAAGGCTCATTGGTGTAAGTGATTTTCTGGGTCATACAACTTTTGCGCTTCATGACAGTAGCCCACGTCGGCAGGTAAACCGGCAAATTATCGTCGCGCTCTCTGGACGGACGCGCAAGAGGCAGCCCCAGGCGGCTGCGTCCGTGTCCCCCGACGCGGGGTCGCCCGCTTCACCTTGCAATGGCCGCAGGGCGCGTCTCCGCCTTAACCTCCCGCATCCGCCTGGGGCTGCCTCATGCGCTTGGGGGTGTTTTCGGGCGCGGTTGGCGCCACCTGGACTCAGGAAGCGCAGACCCTGGCCTGGCTGGGTGCCGCCACCGACACCGAAAGGCGGACAGAAGGCGTGGCGATCTGGTCACCAATGCCCCACAAGGCGACTACCGAAATCCCAGACCCGCATTGATCGTCCAGTCCGACCTGTTCCACGTGCACCCGTCCATCACGGTATTGCCAGTCACCGGAGATCTGCGGGAACCCCCCTGTTCCGGGTTCGCATCGAACCCAACCCTACGAACGGATTGCAGAAAACCTCGGAGGTGATGGTGGACAAAGCGCAGTCCGTCCCGCGTGACCGCATCGGAAGCCCCTTCGGCCGTGCCAGCGAAGAGGACATGCTGGCGATCAGCCGCTCACTGGCGGTGTTTTTAGGCGCTGTCTGAAACGCAAAACTTTAGGCGCAAGGCAGACCAAGGCGAGAATTGCGCCCTTGGGCGGAGCTTTT
>JANOVW010000377.1:0-18462 GCA_031417575.1 Rhodoferax sp.
ACCTTGCTGACGCCCAATGAAGATCCCTCTCGCGGCGGCTTGACGATGACGGGCAGTCCCAGGCTATCAACAACCCTGTCCGCTAGTTTGCGGGATGCGCTCTGTGCATTCAGCAGGATGTAACGTGGCGTGGGAAGTTCCACCGCGCTCCAAAGGCGCTTGGTCATTACTTTGTCCATGGCAATGGCCGACGCCATGACACCCGATCCGGTATAGGGGATGCCCAGCAGTTCGAGCGCGCCTTGAACCGTGCCATCTTCGCCATAACGTCCATGAAGCGCGATAAAGCAGCGCTGGAAACCTTCCGTTGCCAGGTGATTCAGCGGTCGCAATCCGGGGTCAAAAGCATGGGCATTCACGCCTTTGGACAACAAGGCCTGAAGTACACCTTGACCTGACATGAGGGAAATTTCACGTTCGGCAGATTTCCCGCCCATCAACACAGCAACCTTGCCGAATTCCGCAGTTTGTAGATTCATGATGCGACTTTCCCAAACCCATCATGGCGCGCCGGTTGCGCGTTTGACATCGCGCTGGCTGGTTTGAGCATATCCACCAGTTTTGCGGGCACGGAACCGATCGAACCGGCCCCCATGCACAGTACGACGTCGCCACTCCGCACGGTTTGCGCCAGCGTCGCGGCCAGGGTTTCGATGTCTTCCACAAACACGGGTTCCACCTTGCCTGCAACGCGCAATGCGCGGGCCAGGGCACGTCCGTCGGCAGCAACAATGGGTGGCTCACCCGCAGGATAGACTTCAGTCAGCACGACCGCGTCGGCCGCGCCAATGACTTTGACAAAGTCTTCAAAACAATCGCGGGTACGCGAGTACCGGTGCGGTTGAAAGGCCAAAACCAGCCTGCGTCCCGGAAAAGCCCCGCGTGCCGCAGCCAAGGTTGCCGCCATTTCAACCGGATGGTGCCCGTAGTCGTCTACCAACCGGAAAATACCGCCGCTCGGCGCAGCACAATCTCCATAACTCTGAAAACGTCGGCCCACCCCTTCAAATCCAGCCAAGGCTTGCTGAACCGCCAAATCAGGCACGTCCAGTTCAACCGCGACCGCAATGGCAGCCAAGGCGTTCAGGACATTGTGATTCCCGGGCAGGTTCAAGACGACCTCCAGATCGGGCAACGTGACGCCATTTCGGCGTTGCACGGTAAAGTGCATGTGCGCTCCATGGGCGACGACATTCACAGCACGCACCTGAGCATCCGCTGACATGCCGTAGGTTGTGACCGGGCAAGTAACTTTGGCCATGATTTCTCTGACTGCCGGATCATCGACACAGACAATAGCCGTGCCATAAAAAGGCATGCGATGCAGAAAATCGACAAACGCTTGCTTCAACCGTTCGAAGTCGTGACCATAGGTTTCCATATGGTCTGCATCGATGTTGGTGACGATCGACATCACTGGCAACAAATGCAAAAACGAAGCGTCTGATTCATCAGCCTCGACGACAACATAGTCACCTTTGCCCAAACGGGCGTTGGCACCTGCACTGTTCAAACGGCCACCAATAACAAAAGTTGGGTCCAGGCCTGCACTGACCAGCATACTGGCTACCAAGCTCGTGGTGGTTGTTTTCCCATGGGTCCCTGCAACCGCGATTCCCTGCTTCAAACGCATCAATTCCGCAAGCATCAACGCCCGGGGAACAATCGGTATTTTTTGCGCGCGGGCGGCGATCACTTCAACGTTGTCGGCCTTGACAGCAGTAGACGTGACAACCGCGTCTGCCCCTGCCACATGTCGAGCGTCATGACCGACAAAAGTCTTGATGCCCAGGCTACCCAAACGACTCAGCGTCGCGCTGGGTAAGGCGTCAGACCCCGAAACCGCATAGCCCATGGTGTGCAGAACCTCGGCGATAGCCGACATGCCAGAGCCACCAAGACCTACAAAATGGAGATTTTTTACCGCGTGTTTCATGCACTTTTGCTCTTGTTCACAATCGATTGACAAGACTCCACGATCCGCTCGCTGGCATTCAGTTTGGCCAGCTTGCGGGCTGCAACGGCAGCCTCCATGAGGGTGGGGCGATCTGCGTTTGTCAACATGCGGGCCAATCGCTCCGGTGTCAGATCTCGCTGCGTCACCGACCATCCCGCGCCTTGCGACACCAGAAACTGGGCATTGCTGGTTTGGTGGTCATCTACGGCGGCCGGAAACGGAACAAATACAGCGGCAACGCCTACAGCGGCAATTTCTGTCACTGTCATGGCTCCGGCACGACAAAGCACAAGATCCGCATCGGCCATGGCAACGGCCGTATCGTCGATAAAGTCTCGGGTTTCGGCCTGGACCCCTGCTACCAAATAGTTGGCACGAAGCTGCTCGATTTGTTTCTGCCCACTTTGATGCAATACCAACGGCCTCGCTTGCGGTGGCATCAACGCCAGCGCCTTGGGTACCACCTCATTCAATGCCATTGCACCCAAGCTGCCGCCCAAAACCAGCATTCGCAGCGGACCGCGCCGGGCCGCGTATCTTTCCTGCGGGGGAGCAATTGCAAGGAACTCTTTGCGCAGCGGATTGCCAATCCATCGCGTCTGAGGCAGCACATCAGGAAAGGCCGAATAAACACGCCGGGCGTGTGGCGCCAAATGCCGGTTCGCCAAACCTGCAATGGAATTTTGTTCATGGACCAATAAAGGGCGGCGGGTGAAGGCGGCCATTCGACCAACCGGAAACGAAATATAGCCACCGAAAACCATCACCACGTCGGGATTGATACGCCGAAGGACCCCCAAACACTGGGCACAGGCACGCAGCAATTGGAACGGAAGCGACACCATTCGTGCCCACCCCTTTCCACGCACACCCGTGAAGTCAATGGGCTCAAACTGAATGCCTTGTTTGGGCACGAGTTGGCTTTCCATGCTGGGTTGGCCGACCGAGCCCCGGCCGCCAAGCCAAACCACCCGCCAACCGCGCTCACGCAGTAACGTTGCCACGGCCAAAGCGGGGAAAATGTGCCCCCCGGTTCCACCGGCGCTTAGCAATGCTGTTTTCACAACCGCCCCCCGTGCATCAGAATTCGGTTTTCATGATCCACGCGCAACACGATGGCGATTGCAACCGCATTGAGCAATATCGCCGACCCACCAAAACTCATCAGTGGAAGTGTCAGGCCCTTGGTCGGCAGTGCTCCCAAATTAACACCCATGTTGATAAAGGCCTGAAAACCCATCCAGATACCGACACCTTGCGAAACAAGGCCAGCAAACACCCGATCCAACGCGATGGCTTGCCGTCCGATGTGCATCATCCGGCGTGTGATCCAAAAGAAAAGCCCAATCACACAGGCGACGCCGATCAAGCCAAACTCTTCGCCAATCACCGCCAACAAAAAATCGGTGTGCGCTTCGGGCAACCAATGAAGCTTTTCAACACTTCCGCCCAACCCGACGCCGAAAATTTCGCCCCGGCCGATGGCGATCAGGGAATGGGTAAGCTGGTAACCCTTTCCCAATGCATGCTCTTCTGCCCAAGGATTGAGGTAGGCAAATATGCGCTCTCGCCTGAACTCGCTAAGGGCAATCATCAGCGAGAACGCGATGACCAAAATCGCTGCAATCAGGAAGAACATCCTGGCATTTACACCGCCCAGGAACAAGATACCCATGGCAATCACCGCGATCACCATGAACGCACCCATGTCCGGCTCGGCAAGCAACAGCATGCCCACAACGGCAACGGCTACGGCCATTGGCATGACGGCGCGAAAAAACCGCTCCTTGACTTCCATTTTGCGCACCATGTAGTCAGACGCATAAATAAGTACTGCCAGTTTGGCGAGTTCCGATGGTTGAAACCCTGTAAAGCCCAGTGGAATCCAACGACGGGCTCCATTGACTCCTTTGCCCACGTGCGGGATGAGCACAACGATCAACAGAATCAACGACAGGACAAACAACCAGGGCGCAGCTTTTTCCCAAGCCTTCATCGGCACCTGCAAAACCATGAAGGCCGCGACAAAGGCAACGGCAATCGAAATGGAATGTCGAACCAAGAAATGGGTATGGCTGTAACGCGAGAACTTGGGGTTTTCCGGCATGGCGATTGAGGCTGAATAGACCATGACGAGGCCCCAAGCAACCAATACCAAAGCGACCCAAACCAGTGCCATGTCGTAAGGCAATGCCCGGCCCGGGTTTTTCGGCAGGGCTTGGCCTGAAAGCGTCAGGGAGCTCACAAGGCACCTTCCAAGCTGTTACCAGTTTCAGAAGCCACGGCCTCTACCGCCTGGCGAAATACTTGCGCGCGGTCGACATAGTTCTTAAACATGTCAAAACTGGCGCAGGCCGGCGACATGAGCACCGCATCGCCGGGTCGGGCCTGGCTGAGCGACTGATTGACTGCGTCCGCCATGGAGTTGGCATAAAAAACCGGGATGGCTGCGGGCTCCAGGGAATGCGCAATCAAGCCGGCATCGCGTCCCAAGAGAACGACGGCGCGTGCATGGTCAGCTACCGGTTTGGCCAAAGGCGAAAAATTCTGCCCTTTGCCAACCCCACCCAGAATCACAATCAGTTTTCGATCAGCGCCCAAGCCGCAAATGGCGGCAACTGTTGCACCGACATTTGTACCTTTGCTATCGTCAAAAAACTCGATATCGTGGACGCGGCCAACTGACTCTACCCGATGCGGCTCGCCCCGGTAATCGCGCAAGGCAAAAAGCATGGGCGCCAAAGAGCAGCCAGCCGCTTCCCCCAAAGCCAGCGCCGCCAGCGCATTCAGGGCGTTGTGCCGACCACGGATTCGCAATGCATCAGCGGGCAAGAGTCGCTGGATATGAACCACTTCCAGCGCCTCATTGCGCTTCCTCCTTTGTACATCAGCATCCAGCGCGCGCACCAACCACACCATGCCATTGACGCTCTCCAATCCAAAATCACCCGGATAGGTCGGCAGGCCTTGTCCGAAGCTTTGACAGCGCGGAGCAGGCCTATCCGTCTGTTTTCCGGGTGATCGATCCGGTGGTTTCATCGCCAAAGTGACCGGATCATCGCGATTCAGGATGCGTTTCGCCGCAGCACCAAAAATGCGCTTTTTTGCCGCCACATAATGTTGCATGTCACCGTGCCAATCCAGATGATCTTCTGAAATATTCAGCACGGTTGCTGCGTCGGGATTGAAGTTTTTCACTCCATCAAGCTGAAAACTGGAAAGCTCCAAAACCCATACTTGCGGCAACGTATCGGTATCCAGGCATGCCATCAATACTTCAAGCAAAGTCGGTCCAATATTGCCTGCAACCGCTACGGTTTTCCCGGCTCGTTCAACGATTTTTCCTGTGAGTGAGGTAACAGTGGTTTTCCCATTGGTTCCCGTTATCGCCAATACTTTGGGTTTGTAATTGCGCACCTTCAACAAATCGTTCAGGGCCTCCGAGAACAGATCAAGCTCCCCGGCAAAAAAAGCAGATTCAGTCACTTCAACAGGCAAAACACGACTCACCTCAGCGGGCGACAAACCAGGACTCTTCAATATCCGGTCAAAAGGGCCATGCGCGTGCAAACTGACATCCAAAGCACCGCCTACAAAGCAGGCATCGGGAACCATTTCCTCCAAATTTGACAATTCGGGTGGCTCAGAACGTGTGTCCGCAACAGTGACGCTGGCTCCGTTTCGAGCGCACCACCGTGCCATCGCGATCCCGGACAAGCCCAATCCAAGCACCAACACCTTTTGATTTTGCAGTTCGCTCATCATTTAGCGTAACTTGAGCGTCGACAGACCAACCAGGCACAACAGCATGGTGATGATCCAAAACCGAACCACAACCTGCGTTTCCTTCCATCCGCTTTTCTCAAAATGATGGTGTAACGGCGCCATCTTGAGCAGCCTTCTGCCTTCGCCATAACGGCGCCGCGTGTATTTAAACCATGTGACCTGCAACATGACAGATACCGCCTCAACGACAAAAATGCCGCCCATAATCGCCAGCACAATTTCTTGCCGCACGATCACAGCAATCGTGCCCAAGGCACCACCCAAGGCAAGTGCTCCTACGTCACCCATGAAAACTTGCGCAGGGTGGGTGTTAAACCATAAAAATGCCAGACCTGCCCCGGCCATGGCCGCGCAAAATATCAGCAATTCGCCGGTGCCCGGAATATGCGGAAAAAAGAGATACTTTGAATAAACCGAACTGCCGGTGACATAAGCAAACACGCCAAGCGCCGAACCCACCATCACAACCGGCATGATGGCCAATCCGTCCAGGCCGTCAGTCAAGTTCACAGCATTGCTAGAACCCACAATCACCAGATAAGTCAGCGTGACGAAACCCAAAACACCCAAGGGGTAGCTGACTTCCTTAAAAAAGGGCAGCATCAAGCCGGCTTTGGGCGGCAGTCCCAAATCGAAACCGGATTGAATCCATTTCAAAAATAATTCAAGCACCCGGATATTTGAATTTTCGGAAATACTAAACACCAAGTACAAGGCCGCCAACACACCAATGAGCGACTGCCAAAAATATTTTTCCCGCGAACGCATTCCTTCGGGGTCTTTGTTGACAACCTTTCGCCAATCATCGACCCAGCCAATGGCTCCGAAGCCAAGGGTAACCAACAGAACAATCCAGACAAACCGGTTGGTCAAATCTGCCCAGAGGAGCGTGGAGACGGCAATACACAGCAGGATCAACACACCACCCATGGTGGGCGTACCGCGCTTCGTCAAATGAGTTTCCATGCCATACCCACGCACTGGCTGGCCGATTTTTAATTCCGTCAACTTGCCGATGACCCAAGGACCGGCCACCAGCCCCATCAAAAGCGCGGTCATGGCCGCCATGACCGCCCGAAAGGTGATGTATTGGAATACCCGAAGAAAGCCCATCTCTGGCATGGCTGATTGCCACCATTGGGCAAAGTTCAGGAGCATGTCACCTCCTGAGTTGCGGCACTTTGCGCCAGCAGAAACTCGATAACGCGCTCCATCTTCATGAATCGCGAGCCTTTCACAAGAACCGATTCATAGCTTTGAACTTGCGTTGCAACTGCTTGGTTGAGCGCATCAATGTCTGAAAAATGATCGCTTCCCCCAAAGGCTCTTTGCGCGTGTTCGCTCAACGATCCACAGGTCATGAGGAGTTCAATGCCTTGAACTTTGGCGAAGGCTCCAACTTCCTGATGAAACTGCACACCCTGTTCGCCGACCTCGCCCATATCGCCCAACACCAAAAGGCGCGGGCCGGGCAACCCGGACAAAACCTCGATGGCTGCGCGAACCGAGTCCGGATTCGCGTTGTATGAATCATCAATGAGCGTCAACTGACGACCGTTCAAGGGTACGACTTGGGCTTTTGATCGTCCTTTCACCGCTTCAAAGGAGTCCAAACCTTGTTCGATCGCCGCACGCGGAACACCCGCTGACAACGCACAGGCGACAGCGGCCAATGCGTTGCTTGCATTGTGCAAACCAGCAATATGCAGGCTAAATGACAACCGCCCGATAGGGGTCACAACACGCATAACCCAGGCACTGTTTTGCCATACGCAGGAGGCGCAATACACAGCGGCTGATTTCGCATTCAGCGAAAATTCGCAAACCGGGTGATCAAGTGCATAGTTTCGCCATAGTGCGCCAAAGTCAACCGAAACCGGAAACACTGCGGTTCCCGCTGGTTCAAGCGCCTTGAAAACTTCACCATTTTCTTCGGCCACAGCCAGGACACTGGCCATGAATTCCTGGTGCTCACGCTGCGCATTGTTGACCAACGCCACCGTTGGTTTCGCCATTTTTGCCAAAGCGAGAATTTCACCCGGGTGGTTCATTCCGATTTCAACTACGGCAATTTGATGCTCATTTCTCAAACGCAAGAGCGTTAGCGGCAAGCCGACATCGTTATTGAAATTTCCACGGGTCGCCAAATAACTGTCTGGGCGATGGGCGCTCAAAATCGCAGCCAGCATTTGCGTCACAGTTGTCTTCCCGTTGCTTCCCGTCACTGCAATCAAAGGCAACTTGAATTGGCGACGCCAGCCTGCGGCCAACTCGCCAAGGGCTGTCTTCGTATCATCCACCACGAGCCCAGGCAGGCCACTGCAGGTCAGCTTTTCAAGGCTGCTGCCAATCGCTGCGACTGCGCCCCTGGACTTTGCTTGATCAAAAAAATCGTTCCCGTCAAAATTCTCGCCTGCCAACGCCACAAAAAGGTCGCCCGGCTGAATCGAGCGCGTATCTGTATGCACCCGCTGAACCGATGTTCCACCCGCGCCCACCAAAGCTGCATTGGTGATCCAGCCCTGCGCTTGTGCCAACGACATCATTGCATTCATGGGGCAATCCTCAGCGCCAAACGTTTGCTTCGACGCTGCGCCAATGACGCTTTAACGCAGAGTCTGTCCGAAAAAGGATATCGAACCCCCGATATTTCCTGAAACGGCTCATGCCCCTTGCCTGCCACCACGACTACATCCCCATCTTCCGCCGCGAAGATGGACTCTCGGATCGCTTGTTCACGATCAGCCTCAATATGAAACTCCCGACCGCTTGGGATTCCGGCAGCGATGTGCTGAATGATGTCTGCCGGGATTTCGCTGCGCGGGTTGTCATTGGTGAGCACAGTCGCATCAGCGAACTTTGCGGCAATAGCGCCCATCAACGGACGTTTACCCTTGTCGCGGTCACCACCACATCCAAAAATGCAGATTAGTCGGCCATTTGAAGCCTGGGCATAGGGACGCAAGGCCGTCAAAACCTTTTCAAGCGCGTCGGGCGTATGCGCATAGTCAACCACCACCAGAGGCTCATCCTCTGCACCCTGGCATTCCATCCGTCCGGGAACTGCAGACAGGCTCTGGCACGCAACGATGGAATTATGCAAAGACACGCCCAAAGAGCGCAAAGCGCCAATCACGCCCAGTAAATTGGCCGCGTTGTAGTCGCCAATAAACGGCAACTCCAAGGTGTGCCGGTCACCTTTTTCGACAATGACGAGGGAAATGCCACGGCCTGCCGGACAAATATTTTCCGCAACCAGGCGGGCTGACCCTTTGCAAGAAAAAGTCCACACATCCAGCTCAGGAGACCGTTTCGACAACTTAAATGCCAATTCAGCGCCGTGATGATCATCAATGTTGACCACTGCGGCTTTTAATCCTGGCCAATTGAACAGTTCCTGCTTGGCCAACCAGTACGCACCCAGCGTTCCGTGATAGTCCAGGTGATCAAGTGTCAAATTGGTGAAGATCGCCGTGTGAATCTGCGTGCCTTGCAGGCGTTGTTCCTGTATGCCAATCGACGACGCTTCAATGGCGCAATATTTCACGCCTGACGCAACAAAATTCAGCAAACTTTTTTGGATGCTTACCGGGTCAGGCGTGGTCAAACCAGTTGACGTGATCCCCGATATCAAGGCCTGGCCTTCTTTTCTTGTATACCCGGAAAAATCCGGGATACCGGAGCCAAATGTACCGATCAGCCCACACCCATGCGGTTGATTATTTGGAATCCCGCTCAAGGCTTGCGCCAGCCACCACGTAGTTGTTGTCTTGCCATTGGTTCCGGTGGCCGCTATCACTTCCAATTGGCGTGAGGGCCAGCCATAGTAGGCTGCACTCAGCGAACCGGTGGATTGCTTCAGCGCCGAATAACTGGCGACCCGCTCGTCTTTGAATCCGAAGGCGTCAAGGCCTTCCCGTTCTACAAGACAGGCGGTCGCGCCATTCTCAAGCGCCGACAAAACAAAATGTCTGCCATCGTTAGCGGCACCTGGCCACGCAATGAATCCGTCGCCTTTTCCGACCCGGCGGTTATCGACATGCAACTCGCCCGTCACGCGTCGTTTCAGCCATTCGGCCGCTTCAAGTGGCGTATTCAAGTGCCGCATCAAAAACTCTCTTCCACTGCAGCCACGATTTGCGGCTTGACGGCAACGTCGGGTTGCACCGCCATCATGCGCAGCGCCTGTTGGACGACTTCACTGAATACTGGCGCGGCAACGGCACCGCCGTAGTACTGGCCTGCACTGGGTTCATCGATCATCACCGCGACAATGATTCTGGGCGACTCAATGGGTGCCATTCCGACAAACCATGCACGGTACTTCCGGTTTCCTGCCGAACCATAGGATTTGCCAACTTGCTTGTAGGCCGTGCCCGATTTGCCTCCAACCGAATAGCCAATCGTCTGCGCTTTTTGCCCGGTTCCACCGGGGCCAGCCGCCATCTGTAACATTTTGCGAATTTGAGCGGCGGTTTTTTCGGACATTACCCGTGTTCCTTGTGCCGGAACATCAGATTTCAGAATGGTTGCGGGAATGATCTGGCCGTCATGCGAAAAAATGGTGTACGACCGGGCCATTTGGAACAGAGACGCTGACAAACCATAGCCATACGACATCGTCGCTTTTTCTATCGGTCTCCACGTTTTATACGGACGCAAACGGCCCGATACCGTCCCCGGAAAACTGATTTGGGGCTTTTGGCCAAAACCTGCTTGTGAATACAAATCCCACATGTCCCGGGATTCGAGCCGCATCGCAATCTTGGTGGTTCCAATATTGCTGGATTTTTGAATCACGCCTTCTGCGGTCAAAACTCCGTTGGGATGTGAGTCAGAAATTACCGCACCATACAGAGGCAATTTCCCGTTGCCCGTATCAATCAATGACTGTGGCGTGATCAACCCCGACTCAAGGCCCAAACCAACCACAAACGGTTTCATCACGGAGCCCGGCTCAAAGGTGTCCGTCATCGCCCGATTACGCAGTTGCTCGCCGTTGAGGTTTTTCCGGCTACCAGGTTGGTAGCTCGGAAAATTCGCCAGTGCGAGCACCTCGCCTGTGATGGTGTCCAACACCACCACACTTCCAGCCTTGGCCTTGTTTGCAGTCACGGCATCGCGTAACTTTTGGTAGGCGAAGTACTGCACCTTGCTGTCGATGCTCAGTTGCAAATCCCGCCCGTCGGCAGGGGGTGTCGTTTCACCCACTGATTCAACGACGCGACCCAATCGGTCCTTGATCACCCGGCGCGAGCCAGCGCGACCACCCAGCTCTTTGTTGAAAGCCAGCTCAATGCCTTCTTGCCCCAATTCCTCCACGTTTGTAAAACCGACAACATGGGCAGACGCTTCACCCTCAGGATATTGCCGCTTGTACTCTTTGCGTTGATAAATTCCTTTGAGGTTTAGTGCAGCAACTTCCTTCGCTACCGTGTCATCCAGCTGGCGTTTCAGCCAGACAAAGGACTTGTCCGGCGCCGAAAGAATTCGCTGCAAATCAGCCACTGGCATCTCCAGAAGGCGGGCCAATTCAGCTGCCTGACGTTTGTCCAGACTGACATCCTCAGGTATGGCCCAAACGCTTTGGGCTGGCACGCTCGAAGCCAAAATGAGTCCGTTGCGATCCAGTATTCGCCCTCTGTTGGCCGGTAACTCAAGCGTGCGGGCAAATCGGACTTCGCCTTGTCGCTGGAAAAAATCATTTGAAATGACCTGGATGTACAAGGCTCTGCCAAGCAATGCAGCAAACGCCATCGCAATCGCGGCAACAATAAATTTGCTGCGCCAAACCGGCGTGCGGCTGGCCAACAACGGGCTGGAGGTATAGGCCACGCTGCGGCTCATTGCACGAGGCCTTCCTGCAAACTGCCACTCGCTGCCTTGGGTACTGCCTCTGCAGCTGGCAATTGCGCTTTTGATCGGGACACGTAGTGAGTAATAGCCGGGGTTGCCGACCGCATTTGCAATTCGTCTTTAGCCAGTTTTTCGATGCGAAGTGGCCGGGCCTGCGCTCGTCTGTCAACCTGCAGACGTTCATTTTCCGATTCAAGTTTTCGCCCCTCGCCACGCGCTTTATCCAACGCCGAATAGAGTCGCCTCGACTCATACTGGACATTGACCAAATAGAGCGCACTGGCCAGAACCGCCAGCAATAAAACAAGGTTCAAACGGATCACACGCCCAACCTTTGCGCGATGCGCATCACCGCGCTACGGGCGCGGGGATTGGCAGATACTTCTGTTTTCCCCGGTTTGATACGGCCCAATGCTTTTAATTTCAGCGCTGGCGGTGCCGCAAAAGGCGCCCGCCGGTCAAACACTTCACGCGAGTTTTTCGCAATGAATTGTTTGACGATCCGGTCTTCCAGCGAATGGAAGCTGATCACCACGAGGAACCCCGCAGGTTTGAGAATTTCAAGACTGGCCTCTAACGCCTGTTGCAACTCTTCAAGCTCGGCGTTGATGAAAATCCGAAAAGCCTGAAATGTGCGCGTTGCAGGGTTCTGGCCCGGCTCGCGGGTTTTGACCGTGTCAGCCACGAGCTGGGCCAACTCAGCGGTGGTTGAAATTGGGCGCCCATTTTGTCTGCGCGCATCAATCGCCTTTGCAATGGGCCCAGCAAACCGTTCTTCGCCATAGTCACGTATCACCTCCGTAATTTTGCTGCAGTCTGCCGTTGACAGCCACTGAGCCACACTTTCGCCCCGGCTGGTGTCCATCCGCATATCCAACGGTGCATCGAACCTGAAACTGAATCCACGGCCTGGTGTGTCGATCTGTGGCGAACTGATGCCCAGATCCATCAGAAGTCCATCAACACTGTTTGCCGGTAACTCCTGAATGTGGGAGAACGCCTGGTGCCGTATTGAAAACCGGGGATCGCCGATGTCCTGGGCTGCCTGCACCGCTTGCATGTCTTTGTCGAATGCAATGACTTGCGCGTTCCTGGGCAATCGAGCAAGCAGTAAACGGGTGTGCCCACCCCGCCCGAAAGTGGCATCTACAAAACACGGTTTGCCGCCAGTCGCAGCAATTTCCGCTTGTCCCATCAACAAAGCGTCTACCGCTTCGTTCAGCAGCACGGTGGTGTGTTCGCCCGAAAAAGACACCATGGGCTTTAAAAGGAAAAGTCCTTGAGCGCTTCAGGCAGACCACCTTGAATGGTTTGGGCTTCCTGTTCGTCATAGCGTGTTTTGTCCCACAGCTCGAAATGATTGCCCATGCCCAACAACAGGGTTTCACGGTCGATGGAAACGGCTTGCCGCAACTCGGGGGAAATCAGCACGCGCCCTGTTGCATCCAACTCTGCATCCATCGCATTGCCCAGGAAAATCCGCTTCCAGCCATGCGCAGAAAGCGGTAAAGCAGCAATTCGGCCCCGAAAAATTTCCCACTCAGGGCGAGGAAAAATCAAGATGCAACCGTGCGGGTGTTTGGTCATCGTCACTTGGCCTGCCGCTGTAGCGGACAGGACGTCACGATGGCGTGTCGGCACGGAAAGCCGACCTTTACCATCCAACAACAGTGACGAAGCTCCTTGAAACACCTGAATTCCTCTGCAAAACGACGCAATGACGTGGCAAAAGGGGAAATTGCTAGATCAATCCCACTTTTATGCACTTTTTTGCACTGTATCAGCAAATGCTGCGATTGCAAGCTAGTGGATTCAGAATATTTTCAATGAAATCAACGACTTAGAGATGTTTTTTCAAGACAATTTTTCATAAATATTGTTCTAAATTAAGTACTTAGAACACATAGTGCAAGTGATGCTTGAATTCACTGGCGCTACAAAATTTTTACAATATATAACGGGAGAGGTCTTCATTTTGGCTGAGCTCACCCAAACGCAAATTCACAAAACTGTCGTCAATCCTGATCGTTTGGCCGGCCAACTCGGGCGCGTCAAAACTAACCTCGTCGAGCAGCCGCTCCATCACGGTAGACAAACGCCTGGCCCCAATGTTTTCAGTTCGCTCATTCACCTCAAACGCAATTTGCGCGAGCCGCGTAACACCCTCGGCTGTAAATTCCAAGGTTACATTTTCGGTCGTCATTAAGGCTTGATACTGTTTGACCAAAGAAGCGTGCGTTTGGGTCAGAATGGCCTCGAAATCTTTCACCGACAACGATTGAAGTTCTACACGGATCGGAAAGCGTCCCTGCAACTCCGGTATCAGGTCGCTGGGTTTGCTCAAGTGAAATGCACCTGACGCAATAAACAGGATATGGTCCGTTTTGACCATGCCGTATTTGGTTGAGACACTGGTTCCCTCGACCAGCGGAAGCAAATCGCGCTGAACGCCTTGCCGGGAAACTTCTGCACCATGACCATCGCCTCGCGATGTGACCTTGTCGATCTCATCCAAAAAAACAATGCCGTTTTGCTCGAGCATCTGCAATGCCCGTGTTTTGATCGCCTCTTCGTTGACCAGTTTGGCGGCCTCATCGTCGGCGGCAAGTTTCATCGCCTCACTGATCTTCAGTTTGCGGGTATGCCGCTTTGATTGGCCCAGTTGGCCAAACATTCCGCGCAGCTGCTCAGTCATGTCTTCCATGCCGGGCGGGCCCATTATTTCCATGGGTTGCGCCAGGCTTGCAACCTCCATTTCAATTTCACGTTCGGCCAACTGCCCTTCCCGAAGTTTCTTTCTGAATACCTGGCGAGTGGTACTTTCTGTGCCACTTGAAAGCTGGGCATCTGCCAACTCACTGCGCGGTCCGGGCACCAGAATATCCAAAATCCGTTCTTCGGCCGCATCCTCGGCCTTGCGGCGCACTTTGCCCATCTCCTCAACGCGGGTCTGTTTCACAGCAACGTCTGCCAAATCGCGGATGATCGAATCCACATCTTTGCCAACATAACCCACCTCGGTAAATTTGGTGGCTTCAACTTTGATGAATGGGGCGTCTGCCAGCCGGGCCAGCCGACGCGCGATTTCAGTTTTACCAACACCAGTCGGCCCAATCATCAGGATATTTTTGGGGGTAATTTCCTGACGCAGGCCCGGCTCCACCTGCTGGCGGCGCCAGCGATTGCGCAAGGCTATCGCCACCGCCCGTTTGGCCTGCGTCTGGCCGACGATGTGTTTGTCCAGTTCCAGGACGATTTCTTGTGGCTTCATAACAGGCAGGTCTTCATCACTTAAGGCTTTATTCCAGGGTTTCGATCACGTGGTTCATATTGGTATAGATGCATAACTCACCAGCAATTTCAAGCGAACGTTTGACGATATCCCTGGCGGTCAAATCAGTATGCTCCAGCAATGCAATAGCCGCAGCCTGCGCGTATGCCCCGCCAGAACCAATCGTGACAATGCCTTTCTCTGGTTCCAAGACGTCACCATTGCCGGTGATGATCAGCGAGGCTTCTTTGTCTGCCACGGCCAGCATGGCTTCGAGTCGCCGCAACACCCGGTCTGTCCGCCAATCCTTGGTTAGCTCGATGGCCGCGCGAACCAGATGGCCCTGGTGCTTTTCGAGTTTGGCCTCAAATCGCTCAAAAAGGGTGAATGCATCTGCGGTGGCACCGGCGAATCCGGCCAATACTTTGCCGTGATGGAGTTTTCGCACCTTGCGGGCCGTACCTTTGACAACAATATTGCCCAAGGTCACTTGTCCGTCGCCACCAATGGCCACGGTGTCGCCGCTAGGTGATTTGCGACGAACGCTGATAATTGTCGTACCGTGATACTGTTCCATTTTTTTCCTGCAGAGGCGTGACGGGTTCAACACCCAGGTTGGATTCGACATTGGCACCCACCTGAGGGACCCAATGGATTAAAACGGGTGCAAAGTTCAGTTGGAACGCAACACCACCTTGGCGTGTTCGTTGATGCCAATGACATTGAAGAATGCGCCGACCAGTCGGTGAACATCCCTGAACTGGACACTGAAGCCCTCTTCCTGACGGTTGGCAACCCAGTTGAGAATGCTGCCCGCCGCTGAAAAATCAACCCGGATGAGCCGGGCACACGACACCACAAGCCGCCCCTGGCCCTGGTGGCGACCCTCTTCAAGTTTTTGCAAGACTGCGGCGGCATCGCCCAGGATTTCCCCCTCCAGCGCAACAACAACCGGTGGCAAGCCGTCGAGCCCCACCAGTGACGTGGAAGCTGAGTCATTCGACTCGACATCGTCTTCATCACCCATATGCACACTGTCGGCCAACGGCGTTCTGGCTACCGAAACACCATCGTGCAAATACTCGCATACGGCATCTTGCCAAGAGGGGGGCGATACTTCAAATGTGACGCAATAATCAAGCGCGACCAACTCAAATTGATCCTGCATTCGCATCACGCGCAATGCGTCCATGCGCAAGCGCCACCAAGTGTTATGGGTACTTTTGTCGCCGGAAGGCGTGTAGGACCGCAAAACGTCTTCGAGGTGGGCCGCACCATCAAATCGCAGCCGCACGTCTTGCACACACCATTGTGCAAACAGGCTGCCCAGCATTTTGAGCGCTTCGGGCTGAATTTCCTGCAACTCGCGCCAGCTCAAGTACCAAGGCATCTGCGCGTTGGCCAACGCCAGGCGCAATTCACCCATGGCAGACAAATCCAGGGTTGCAGGCGCTTCCCAATTGGGTTTTTGGCGCAGGTCCTGTGGTGCAGTGTGCACAGAATCCGGGCTATCCGATGCAGAGAGACTCTCTTTCATCGAATGCCATGCGGGTGCCGAACGCCCCAGTTGGGCAGCGAAATCCAGCGCCAGCGCGTCAAACTTGCCCTGCTGATCGGTTGCACGGTACAGGTCAAACAAGGCGGCAATCCAGAATTCAGCGAACTCGCTTTGCCCCTGGGTACGCTCAAGTGCTTCGCGCAAGCCTTCTTCGGCACCCAGGTTGTCGCCGTTGGCGAACCGAATTGCGGCTTCTTCGAGTTCAGGGTCTGTCGCTTCGTCACTAAGCTCAACCGCAAACAATTTGCTGGTTGAAAATCCGGAACCATCCTGACCATAAGGCATACCGGCGCCAGACGCTACCACTGGTTTTTTACCGGTGCCCAGGGCCTTTGAAACCGCTGACTTGCCTAACCCGGCACCGAGTTGGGTTTTTTCAAAATCAACGTTTGAATCGGTTACCGGGTTCTCTGGTGAGGGTCGCGTAGAGAGGAATTCCGCGTCATCCAAAGTGCTGCTGCCAACCGCGCCAACACTCGGCGCAGGGGACTGGCTCAGGGGGCTATCTGCGGGTTTTGCTGGTGGTGCGCCTTCAACCGGTTTGCCCTTCCACCATTGTTTGGACATCTGCGCTTCAATTTCGTCAATCTTCTTGAGCGTATGGGCGCGCTCGTCCATATTGGACGGCATGCTGCTTTGATAAAACGAAGGCCGGCCAGCTTGTTCTGCCGCATCAGGCGGCGCGGCCGGATCGCGGTTGCGCAATCTGCGCAATTGGTCAAATTCACGCTTGCGGACGAAATCATTTCGCCGCTTGCGTTCGATCATTTCCTTGAGCGCCTGCTTGCTATAGCCGCTTTCAGCTTCGGGTACGGGCTTGTCCAGATCCTCCCAGTTGGTGGTCGGATTGCGGACGAACTTGGCTACTTTGGAAAGCAGCGCAGAAGCGTTGTCTTTAGTGGCCATTAATCATTGCAAAGAGTTGGCAAAAGCCCTGACGGCTAGTCACCAAACATTTTCTGTTTCAGCTCACGGCGTTGCTGTGCTTCCAGCGACAAGTTGGCCGTTGGACGGGCCAGCAATCGCCCGACACCTATAGCCTCACCCGTTTCATCGCAATAGCCATAATCGCCCGCGTCGATCCGGTTAATCGATTGCTCAATCTTCTTGAGCAGCTTGCGTTCACGGTCCCGGGTGCGCAATTCAAGCGCATGTTCTTCTTCAATGGTGGCGCGATCAGCCGGATCGGGCACCACCACGGTGTCTTCGCGCAAGTGTTCGGTGGTTTCGCCAGCGCTATTCAGGATGTCTTGCCGAAGAACGGACAACTTGGCGCGAAACGCGGCCATTTGCTTGTCGTTCATGTACTCGGAATCCGGCATGGCGATCAACTCGGCATCAGTCAGGGCTTCGCCGGGCTTGGTTTTCCAGTTGTTGACCAATTTGGGATCTTTTTTTGCCGTGTAGGTGAACGGCGGTGTGACCAGCGGAGCCGGCACATCGATGAAACTGGCCTTGGCAGCAGTGGATGCCACGGCCTGCGCCATGGAAGGAACCGTAATTTGCACCAACCGGGCCGACGGACGCCCGCCTTTTTGCACCACACCGTGCGATGGGATGGGTGGTGGCACTACTGGCGCAACGGGCACAACGGGCGCTACCTGTGCCGAAGCGGCTTTGGCAGGTACAGCCGAAACAGAGGCTGCTTTGGGAACTCCTTTGACAATATCTTTTGCTACAACTTTTGTAACTGGCGCTTTATGAGTTTTGGGGGCAACGGTAGAGGAGACGGTCACGGGTTTTGATGCGGCTGGGGTTGACACTTTGACAGGAGCCGCTTTCACGGGCACGATGGCTGACACCTTGGGATTCGGTGTTTTGGCAGGTGCTTTTGAAGCAATTTTGGGACTTGCTTTTGGAACTACTTTGGGTGCGGGACTGAAAACGGATTTGCCGCCGGGTTTAGCGACGGTTTTAACGACGGGTTTGGCGGCTGATTTAGCCAATTGCTGTTTGGGAACCGGCTTTTTGGCTACCGGCGTTTGCGCTGGCACCCTGGCTTTTACACCTGGTTTGGCGCTGCTCTTGGCAGCC